>PBPD01000041.1 GCA_002725445.1 Rickettsiales bacterium | reverse complement strand
TGGTGGCTTTTGAACGTCAGACCGATGCATTGTTTGACCAGCCGATAGGGGCGTTTATGCAGCGATTGCGTGCCCATGCTGAGGGGGATAAAGCCACGGCGCAGCTTTACAGCCAGCTATCCAGCCATTTGCCGCAAACAGACACGCAGGAAACAGCACGCAGCGTGTTGCAACGCCTGAGCGACAGAGGGGTGATTCGCTTTTCTGCCTGTCAGGACATGTTGCAGCAGATGGGGGTGGAGATAGAGCGCGCGGAGGATTGTAATCTGCCCGTGGAGGAGTGGCTGACACACCATCCCGGCCAGATTAGTTTTGACCAACTGGTGCAAAACCAGCCGCCATTGGCTAACCGGAAATATACGCCCAGCGAAGTGAATAAGCAGGACGGCACGCTTTCGATCTTATTTTCCGAAGTGCATGCCCCGGATCAGGCGGATCAATCGAAGCAGTATGCCGGCACGATGACGCGCCAATTAACGGATATTGCGCATCGTCTGCAGCAAGACCCAGAGACCCCTATTGCGGTCGACGGGTATCTCGATCTGCGTAAACATAAATTGCCTTATAAGCAGGCACAGCAGGAAGATGCACCGATGGTGCTGTTATCGACGGGGGTAGGGTTGGCGCCCCATCTCGCGATGCTGCGCGAGGCCAATGCAGAGGGCTATACCCCGCGCGTGGCGCTATTTGCAAATGGCGGCCGCCATGCGGCAGAAGAACTGTGCGGTGATGAGGTGACGCATCTATTGGGAGAGCAAGCAGAAGCCTATCAGTTCGTGGCGTCTGCGGAAGCGGCTGAGGGACAGCCACGTTATGTGCAGGATCTGCTTCAGCTGCAGCATGAGAATGTATGGCAGGCGCTGAATGAGCAGGGCGGGCATGTCTATATGTGTGGGCTGCAGGCCATGCAGGAAGGGGCAGAACAGACATTGGCCGGGATTGCACGCCAACATGGCATGGCAGATGGGCAGGCATGGGTGCAGCAATTGAAAGACTCAGGCCGCTTGCATGCCAGTACCAGTGCGCCCGACCGTTTCTATAAAGACAAATGGCCTAAGGAAGTAGCGCGCCGTGAGGCCGAACAACGCGTGCTCTAGGCGTGTTGGAGTGCTTCGGCGACAGCGGCTATTTTTTCTAAAGCTTCTTGCCGTGTTGTGGTTTTGCGCCATACCAACCCGATTGTCCGGCTGGGCGTAGGGTTGCTGAGAGGCACATAGCAAATATTGCGCTCGTCTTTGCGGGTGGCAAGCCGCGGCATGAGGGTGATGCCCGTGCCGGCTTTCACCATCTCTCTCAGCGTCTCCAGCCCGGTTGCGCGGAAATCTTCTTCCTGTGGAATATTGTGTAGCTGGCACACATCCAGCGCCTGATCGCGCAGGCAGTGCCCTTCTTCCAGCAATAGCAATTTATGCTTTGCCAGCGCCGATTGCTTGACGCTTTTCTCTTTCGCTAGCGGGTGATGTGGCGGCACGGCCAGCAAAAACTCATCATCAAAGAGCGCGTGACTCACCAGATAATCATCGTAAACAGGCAGTGCCAGCAGCGCGGCATCGAGTGCTCCGCTATGCAGCTTCTCCAGCAGCACGGCGGTTTTATCTTCTACCAGAATAAGGCGCAATTTAGGCAGAGCTTGTTTGATAGCCGGCACAAGGTCGGGAAAAATATAGCTCGCCAATGTCGGGAAAGCGCCAAGGCGGAATGTGCCAGCCAGCGGGTCATGCGCATTGGCGGCAATCTCTTCGATACTATGTGCTTCACGCAATATACGTCGTGCTGAAAGGATGATAGCCTCACCTGCCTGTGTTGGCATCACACGTTTATTCGTGCGTTCAAACAGCGCAACGCCTAGCTGTTCCTCCAGCTTTTTGATTTGTCCGCTCAAGGTGGGCTGGCTGACATTACATTGCTCGGCGGCCTGCGAAAAGTTGCGTAAATCTGCTACTGCTACTACGTAGTGTAGGTCGCGAAGGTTCATACCATTTCCGTTTCATTCATTGGTTTCACCTATCAATACCATAGAAACAATCCATTGTACATTGTTATTACCTATAGATATGATCTTAACAATCGTTAATTACCAAATAACATGTAAGGAGATTGATATGACTATTAGCGTTGGCGATACTTTCCCATCTTTTGAACTGAAAGCAGTAGACGGCAAACCATTTGCGGACATCAATATTGATAACGTATTTGTGGATGTAACCGACAAAAGCTATGCAGGTAAATGGCTGGTGGTATTCTTCTATCCAAAAGATTTCACCTTTGTCTGTCCCACCGAAATTGCCGCTTTTGGCGATCTGAATGAAGAATTTGAAGACCGCGATGCACAAGTGCTGGCAGGTTCGACCGACAGCGAGTTTGTGCATTGGGCATGGCGTAAGCATCAGGACGAGCTGCGGGATTTACCCTTCCCTATGCTGGCCGATGTAAAGCGCGAGCTGACCTCCGCACTCGGCATTCTGGATAAAAACGAGGGCGTGGCACAGCGTGCTACCTTTATTGTAGATCCGGATGGTATTGTGCGTTTCAGCATGGTGACAGATTTGAATGTAGGCCGTAACCCGAAAGAGGTGCTCCGCATTCTGGATGCATTGCAGACAGATGAGCTGTGCCCATGTAATTGGAGCAAAGGCGAAGAAACCATCGATTTGCAAGAGGCGACAGCGGACGCAGCTGCCTAATTAAAGAAACACACACCGAACGGGCGGGGCATCATAGCCTCGCCCAACCAAAGGAGAGAATCATGAGTATTCAAGCATTAAAACAATTGATGCCCGACTATGCGAAAGACACCAAGTTGAATCTGGGCAAGGTGATTTCGGAAGACAGCAATGAAGGGCTGAGTCTTAATCAAACCTATGGCATTGCACTGGCCTCGGCCTATGCAACACAGCACGCCACTATCATTGAGCATGTGCAGGCGCAAGTAGCAGACACATTAAGCGATGCCGAGGTGAACGCAGCAAAAGCGGCTGCCACCATCATGGGTATGAATAATGTCTATTACCGTTTTGTGCATCTGGCGAGCGACAAGGAATACGCACAATTGCCGGCGCAATTGCGTATGAACGTGATTGGCAGTCCAGGCATTGAAAAAGTGGATTTCGAGCTGATGAGTCTGGCGGTCTCTGCCATTAATGGCTGCGGCATGTGCATCGACGCACATATAAATGAAGTGACCAAAGCGGGCATTTCCAAGCAAGGCGTGCAGTCTTCCATTCGCATTGCGGCGGTGCTGGCTGCGGCTGCGCAAGCACTGGGAATCGAAACCGCACAAGCGGATACGCAGGCGGCGCAGGCAGCCTAAGAAACAGATTATAAAGCACACCAAAGAGGCGGCAGGGAACTGTCGCCTTTTTGCGATATGTTGAAAACCGTTGCAGTCAGCCGCATTCTCTGAGAAAGAAGAAGCAATAGTTGGGGAACGCAGCATGGATATTTTTACAATCGCCTCATGGGTAGGAGGCATCGCCTTTGCCTTTAGTGGTTTTCTTGTGGGTGTACGCAAGGAATTGGATGTGATGGGCGTGTTCATACTGTCGATGCTGACAGCCAATGGCGGCGGTGCATTGCGCGATGTGCTGGTGAACCGCACACCGTGGGTGCTGACTGACCTGTCCGCGTTTTATATGGTGCTGGGCGTGTTGATTATTGCGTTCGCATTCAAATTACAGCGTTTCGCGTGGGTCGAGAAAAGCCGCATGTTCGTGTTATCCGACTCTCTGGGGCTGGTAGCCTTCAGCGTGACAGGCGCGATGGTAGGGGTAGAGTCTGGTCTGAATATTTTTGGTGTGATGGTACTGGCATTTCTCACCGCTACGGGGGGCGGTATTGTGCGTGATGTCATGGTAAATGAAGTGCCTTCCGTCCTGAACAGCGATTTCTATGGCAGTATTGCCATTTTGCTGGGTGCCGCTATCTATGGATTGCACATCATAGGATTACAGACAGAGCTGACCGTCACTTTCGTATTTCTGGTGGCGCTGCTTATTCGGTTGCTGGCCTACCGCAAGCGCTGGCAGTTACCGCGCCTGCGGGTAGAACATGATAATTAGGCCGCCGCACTTTTATGCGTGTCTTTGCCAGGCCCGAAAGAGATTTCTTTCCAGTCATCTTCAATCGAGCTGACCAGTAAATCGCGAATCTCGCGACGCAACTGCTGGCTCATTTCCGGCACTTTCGTATCGTCAATATCGTCTAATTTTAAAATGCGCGCTATTTCGTCCAGCGTTTCCTGCCCATTGTCACTTAGCCAGTCGCAGGCGTCCATCTCACCGTTCTGGCAACGGCGCACATGGTTTGTCCAGTCGTTCATATGATCATACACATCGCACGCCATGAGGGTCTTTTTCTCTTCGCGGATCATATTGCGCAATGCGTTATAGGGATGATCTTCGCTTTGTTCCATTACGTCTTCTGCGATGCGTGGTGCATCTGTATTGCGTGATTTAACCATAATAATACTCCTTTTGCTTATACCTGTGAGTATGAAATTCAGCCCATAAAGATTCAATCAACCGACATAGCTCAAAGCATGAAGGGCGAATCAAATGCGCTTACTAATGGCATTTTTAGCAGCAAGTTGATTAGGTCAGAGTATGGCTAACGCAACATTCAATACACGTGACGACTCACGCGGCGAATCACTCAATGATTACTGGCCGCTCATTAGTTTGATTCTTGTGGCGCTGGCTGCAGGACTCGCCACCACTTACTCGGTAAATGGTGGCGTTATGCAAGGCATGCATTACTTTATGGGCTTCTTCCTATCGGTATTTGCACTGCTTAAATTATTTCATCCCGATGCGTTTGCAGACGGATTTGAAATGTATGACATTATCGCCAAACGCACGCGCACTTATGGCTATATTTATCCCTTTATTGAGCTTGCATTAGGGCTGGCATATTTGTCTTTTATAGCCCCAACTGCGACATACATCGCAACCATATTGGTGATGGGTATAGGCACCATCGGGGTGGTCAAAGCATTACGTGAGGGGCTGGACATTAATTGTCCATGCATGGGTTCTATTCTGGACGTGCCACTATCCACCGTAACACTTACTGAAGATATTGGCATGGCTGCAATGGCAGCGCTCATGTTAGTGATGCAGTTTGGCGTAATGTAAAATTACACATCAATATTATTCAACATCTCTTCACCAAATTGCACATCTACCAGAATGTCCGTGCCATTTACCGTTGACGGTAAGGCAGGGCTAGCCTGCTGCGTATCCAATAGTGCGCCAACACCTATCACCAATATAACCGTCGCCACCATGGCGGCAAATTGCACTTCGGGCAGGCGCATGCGGTTGCGCACACGACGTATTTTGTCGAACAGGCTGGCGTGCGTCTGGTCTGCCTGTTTTGCGGCTGCCACAATGCGATAGTCCAGATTACTTGATGGCGCTGGTACCGATAAGTCGTGCAGCGCCGAGGCTATGCGTTTATCGTTTATGTCCATCTTTCTCCAAAGCTCCTTTCAATTCTTGCTTCGCTCGACTCAATAATGATTCTACTGCCTTAACCGAACAGCCCATGATGCGGGCAATCTCTTTTTGCGGCAGGTTTTCGTAATAAAAATAGACCACTGCACCGCGCTGTTTGTCGGTAAGGCTATGCAGGGCTGAATGCAGCGCGTCGGTTTCCTGATTTTGCACTAGCGTGTCATCTTGTGCGGGCTGCCCATCGACAAGCGGGGTTACGTCCAGCGAACTGGAGGGTTTGCGTCGGCGCAATAGATCAATAGCGGCATTATGCACAATGCGATGGAACCAACTGGTAAACTTCGCCTTTTTACCCGCCTTCCAGCGTGCTTTGCCCTGCCATAATTTCACGAACGCAGTTTGCACGATGTCTTCCGCATCCTGCTGATTCAGCACCAGCCGATAAGCCACATGGTAATAGCGGGTGGAGTGGCGCGCTAACAGCGCACTGAAAGCGCCGGCATGACCACTTACCGTATAATCCGCCAGCACTTCGTCCGCCGTATCCACAAATGGATCGTGCGCTGCGTCTGCGGCTATTGTTTCATCCACGCTACTAGCGGCGCTTGCGCTCATCGTCATCGGCAAATTTACCACCATGTTTTTTGAAATGTTCGCGATTAAACATGCTTTCTACATGTTTGATTTTCTCTTCATCGCTCATCTTATTCCATTTCTCATTCATATGTTGAATGCGTTCTGCACGCTTTTTCTCAATGATCTTCAGCTTCTCGGTTTGCGACATTTTCTGCCATTCTTCGCGTCGCTCGCTACGAAATTTCGCGCGCTCCTGCTGGCTCATTTGTTCGTAGCGCTCACGGCGTTGCTCGGGCGTCATATTATCCTGTGCAAAGGCCGGTGCCGTTGTGCCTGTAAGCAGTGCGGCGGCAGTCAGGGAATAGATCAGGGTTCGCATGTGTGTCCTCCATTGTGTTATCTATACCACTTATACGCCGCTAATATTGGTATCCTTCGCGCCATAACGCAAAAAAAAAGCAGCGAGAGGCGAAGTACGCTATTTTCAACTTAAGGTAGGAAATGCGCATGATACATCCGATTATTCTCGCGGGCGGGGCTGGTACACGCCTATGGCCACTCTCCCGTGCACATTATCCCAAACAGTTATTGCCGCTTATTGATAAGCAAAGTCTTCTTCAGCACAGTTTGCAGCGGGTAATGACCCCCGAATTTGCTGCGCCTCTGGTCTTGTGCCGGAATGAGCACCGCTTCACTATCGCTGAGCAGTTGCGTGAGTTGGGTGTTGAACAAGCCACTATTATGTTGGAACCGGAAGGCCGTAATACCGCGGCTAGTATAGCGGCGGCCACCGCCTATATTGCACAGCATTCCCCAGATGCCACCATACTCGCATTGCCAGCCGATCATTATATTGAGGATGCGACGCGTTGGCGGCAGGCTATGCAAAGCGCTGCCCAGGCTTTGCCGCAGGGGCATATCGTGACATTTGGTATCGCGCCCGCCTATAGCGAAACGGGTTATGGTTATATTCAGGCAGGCTCAGCCATTAGCCCCGACGGCGCGTTGCAGAACGTGCAGGCGTTTCATGAAAAGCCTGATAGTGCTACGGCGCAACAATATGTGCAGGCGGGCAATTATTGGTGGAATAGCGGCATGTTTCTGTTTGATGTCCCAGCCATGCGCGAGGCCTTTCACCACCACGCGCCAGAGATATGGAATGCGGCTACCCGTTCGGTAGAGACCGCCACGGCAGATCTTGATTTTATACGGTTAGGCGCAGCATTCTGTGACGCTGCCAATATCTCCATCGATTACGCGGTAATGGAACATACCGACAAAGCACTCGTTATGCCGTTATTGCTGGAATGGTCGGACATCGGCTCGTGGGATGCGTTGGCCGCTACCATGCCACATGATGCCAGCGGCAATGCCCACCACGGCGATGTATTAACGCTCGATGCCCATAATAACGTCGTGCATAGCGAAGATATGCTGACCGTGTTGCAGGGGGTGGAAAATATGATTGTGGTGAGCACCAAAGATGCGGTGCTGGTAACACACAAGCACGCCGCGCAGCAGGTGGGGCATGTGGTGGCGCAGCTGAAGGCGCAGCACCGCAGCGAGATAGAGATGCACCGCACCGAGTTTCGCCCCTGGGGGCATTATGAACGTGTTTTTGCCAGCGAGCATGCATTGGTAAAAAAACTGCATATAAATCCGCGCGCCAAATTGTCGCTGCAACGCCATCGCCATCGCGCGGAGCATTGGGTAGTGATTGAAGGCCAGGCGGTGGTTCATTGCGAAGATGAGGTGCAGATATTGCAGGCGAATCAGTCTATGTATGTGCCGCAAGGTGCTTCACACCGTATCGAAAATGCAGGCGACACACCCCTGATCATTATTGAGGTGCAATCGGGTTCCCATCTCAGTGAAGCAGATATAGAGCGGCTGGAAGACGATTTCGGTCGCGCGTAAATCACAGGATATCCCCAGCTTACAATTTTTTCATAAAAGAGGTTGCGTGTATTCGTAGAAGGGGGTAGGAATTCTTGCAGCAAAAGAACAATAATACATGTGTGTGAGACGATCACCGCCACTCACTTATTCACATAAAATTTTACAAATAATTCATAAGCTTGGGGCTCTATCTCTCAGAGTTATCCACAGGCTGGTTAGTGCTGTGCGCTTATTGATAGATGCCTGATAATCGGCCACTTTTCCATAGAAAAATTCGTGTCATTCTGCCCGTCATTTTGCGAGCGGAATAAAGGCGCTTATGCTTCAATAAGGGTCTGGAAATATTTGATCGTTTCCTTCAACCCGTCTTCCAGCCCCACGGTGGGTTGCCAGTCCAGCGTTGCCTTGGCTTTTTCAATGTTTGGCTGGCGTTGGGTGGGATCATCAGCTGGCAATGGCTTATGGATGATTTTTGAGCTGGAGCCAGACAAGCGGATCACGGTTTCGGCGATTTCCAGAATCGTATATTCGCCCGGATTACCCAGATTGATCGGGCCGGTTACGTCGTCGTCTGTTGCCATAAAGCGAATGAAGGCCTCGATCAGATCAGTGTAATAGCAGAATGAGCGCGTTTGCGAGCCGTCGCCATAGACGGTGATATCGTCGCCGCGCAGTGCCTGCAGGATAAAGTTGGACACAACGCGCCCATCATCCGGTGCCATGCGTGGGCCGTAAGTGTTGAAAATGCGCCCTACTTTAATGCGCACATTGGCCTGACGGTAATAATCAAAGCATAAGGTTTCTGCGCAGCGTTTGCCTTCGTCGTAGCAGGCGCGCGGACCAATCGTATTCACGTTGCCCCAATATTCTTCCGGCTGCGGGTGCACTTGCGGGTCGCCATAAATTTCACTGGTGGAGGCATGAAACAATTTGATGTTGAGTCGCATCGCCAGTTCCAGCATGTTGATAATCCCTTCCACC
>PBPD01000040.1 GCA_002725445.1 Rickettsiales bacterium | reverse complement strand
CAGGCGCTGATGCCGTGCTCATCTGCACAA
This sequence comes from Rickettsiales bacterium, assembly GCA_002725445.1. Lineage (GTDB taxonomy): Bacteria > Pseudomonadota > Alphaproteobacteria > Rickettsiales > UBA3002. The sequence continues at coordinate 13,467 of PBPD01000040.1, read as the reverse complement.
ACCTTATGCATAAAGTAGCCCCACAGGTGGAAGCCGCGATTTCCATTCCGCTATTGCACATGGTGGATGCGGTCGCCGAATCCATCCGCAACAACGGGCAAAACAAAGTGGCGTTACTTGGCACGCGCTTCACCATGGAAGAGCCGTTCTACCGCGAACGTCTGGGGCAGCAGCATGGCATCGAAGCCATCATCGCGGCTGAGGCAGACCGCCAGATCGTGCATGATGTGATTTATAACGAGCTGTGTCAGGGCATCATCAGCGAGCAGGCACAGGCGGAATATATCCGTATTATCAAAGCATTGCAGGCAGATGGCGCGCAAGGCATGATCCTTGGCTGCACCGAGATTGAGCAGCTTGTCACCCCGGAAGTGACCGATGCCTGCCTGTATGACACGGCACGCATCCACGCCGAATATGCCGCACGCTACATGCTGGAGCCGGTGCGTCAGCCTGCCAAAGCCAGCGCCTAAAAAGCGACATTAGGGCTACCGAATCCCATTGAAATGGGCGATAGCGTTACTATATAATGGTGAAGGATACTGCGCGGTGCGTGAGGCCAATCACTCCGGACCGATGCTTACTCTTAGGGAGCTGTCCCTGACCTCGGCCGTGGCCTTGGTTAAACGGCACCCACCTGTACTAACAGGTCACGAGAGGATTTATGTGCGCTCACGGCCAGCGCGGTTCCTTCAGCCCATCTCAGCACTCGACTCTTTGGGGCGGCTTGGCTATTATTATGCCATGCAAACACCGCAACCAGACAATGCACTCATCAAACAAAAAATGCGCCAGCAAGCTCTGGCCAAACGGCAATCCATTGCGCATGCAGCGCATTTGACCAGCTCAGAAGCGCTGGCCAATCATTTTGCCGACCATCCCATGCTTGGCATGGCCGCCTCGTTTGCAGGCTATCACGCAGTGCGCGGCGAAATCGACGTGCTGCCTGTTTTCAAGCGTATGGCGCGCTACAATAAACCCACGGCCCTGCCCCGCATCAACGAAGCCAAACGGTTGGATTTTCATCTCTGGCGTCAGGGCGATGTGCTGGAGCGCGATGCGCTGGGCATTTCCGTACCGTCGGTGAGCACCGAAAAATTTCTGCCCGAGCTGGTGCTGGTTCCACTGCTTGCTTTTGACAGTTTTGGCAACCGTCTGGGCTATGGCGGCGGCTATTACGACCGCACCATGGCGCATCTGCGTGCGCAGGAAGAAAAGCCCCCGCTATTTGTGGGCGTGGCGTTCAGCAGTCAGGAAGTGGAATATATTCCCAGCGAAGCGCACGATGCTACACTTGACGGGATTCTAACCGAGCTGGGTGTCAGCATGTTCAACGCATTTGGAATCTAAGGGCGCAATTTAAGCTGACGGGATTTAAGCTGGCAAGGCAGCGCGGCTACTATTATACTTAACATCACACAGCAAAAAGGGCGTGCAATGCAACAAGGTGATGATAATCAACGTGGGTTTAGTCTGGTAGAATTATCCATTGTGCTGGTCATTCTGGGGCTGCTGGTTGGCGGCATTTTAACAGGCCAAAGCCTCATCCGCAGCGCCGAGCTCAAAGATATCACCAGCGACATACAACAGTTCACTGCCGCCATTGTTCAGTTTAAAGATGAATATGGCGCATTGCCGGGTGACTATGCTAACGCCACCGACATTTGGGGCACTGCGGCCTCGTGCCCAGGCACCGCTTCCACGCCCAGCACCACCGAAGCCACCTGCGATGGCAATGGCGACCGGATGATACAAAGCAGCGCCACTTTGTCAGAACGTTTTCGCAGCTGGCAGCATCTGGCCAATGCCGGATTGATCGCAGGCAGCTATGCGGGTGTACCCGGCTCTGCTGGCCTCAATCACGCCGTGATCGGGTTTAATGTTCCCTCCGCGGTTGGCGGCGAAGTAGGTTACACGCTAAGCTGGCAAACGGGTAATGCTTCACTCTACCCTTCCGCCAATGATAACCACAACATCATGGTGGGCGGCGATGTCAACGGCAACAATGCAACCGTAGACAGTGTATTCACCCCCCGCGAAATATATACTATCGACCGTAAAATCGATGATGGCAGACCAGGTCTTGGTACGATTATGCCTCTTATTGTGGTGAGTAATTGCGTCACGTCAAATAATCCTGCAACGGCAGAATATTCATTAGGTAATGACAGCAAAGACTGCGCATTTCTGGTCACAAACTTTCTCGATGCACTCTAGGCAGAGCCTGCTATAGTGCGCGCATGAATATTTTATTTTTCGGAGATGTCGTAGGTCGCGCCGGACGCGATGCTATTTTCAACCACTTGCCGCGCTTGCGTAGTGAATTCGAGCTGGATGCCGTCATTGTCAGCACCGATAATGCCGCCGGTGGGTTTGGTGTCACCCCCTCGGTGGCCAAGCAATTTCTGGAGGCAGGCGTCGATGTGCTGACAGGCGGCGACCATGTGTGGGACCAACGCGACGCCCCGCAATTGCTCGAAGAAGAACCGCGCTTGCTGCGCCCGCATAATTTTCCCGATGGCACCCCCGGCAGCGGCTGCCGTGCGTTCACCCTAAAAAATGGCAAAACCCTGCTGGTGCTGCATTTACTGGGGCAGGTGTTTCACCGCGAATATCTCGACTCGCCATTCGCCTGTGCCGATGCCGCCCTCAAACCCTATACGCTCGGCAAAAATGTGGATGCGATTCTGGTCGACATACATGCCGAGGCCACCTCGGAAAAGAACGCCATGGGCGTCTATCTGGATGGACGCGTCAGCGGTGTAGTGGGCAGCCACACGCATATTCCCACCGCCGATGCCCGCATTCTACCTGCTGGCACCGCCTATCACACCGACACAGGCATGTGCGGCAATTACGATTCGGTCATCGGGTTCAAACCCGAGACACCACTCTCCATCTTCACCAGCAAATTGCGCAAACAACGTATGGAGGTGGCGACCTCAGGCGGCAGTATTGCTGCCACCATGATCAGCACCGACGACAAAACCGGCCTCGCTACCCGCATTGTGCCTATATTGCGTGGCGGTGTATTCGACGCATCCGCAGCGTAAAGCGCACGCCCGCATACAGGCACAAAAAAACCGCGCTCAGTGGCGCGGCTTTTTCGTAACCAATTACAGAAATAGGTTTAGTCTATATTTTCATCCACCTTCTTAGCGCGGCTTTTCTTTTTCGCCTCGCTGGCAGTCAGCTTCACCAGCTTGTGGTTCTTTTCGTCCCAGCTATAGGTGTTCACGATGGTTTTGGTGCCGGTCGCGACAATATCGCCGTTTGGCAGCTGCAACACATCGAACCCTTTTTGCAGTGATTCGTTAATCAAAGAGGACGACTGACGCAAATAATCCGGGTCGCTCATCAGTTCCGACAAATCAGATTCCACCGATGAAGCCGCTTCTTTGGCCTGATTGGTTGTAGCCTGCAGGGCTTTACCTAATGCATTTTTATACGCCATATCTCTTCCTTCATTCATCGCGCCCTGTCTTGGCAGGGCTGTGTTCCCACTTAACTCATAGTCTAAAAAAACCTGCATTACAGCGCAATAGCGCGTGCTGCAGAACCCTTTCTACGAGGGCTTAATCCTTAAGATGTGGTACGATAGACACACATCGCGTTAGTAATTTATTAACCTTTTGATAGTCCTTCAACCCCTATAGGGCAAGCAAAAAAAGCCCGTTTTCTCCAAATGTAACACGACTGTCATGCATTAGGACATTGGCAAACTTGCCCTTACAGCCCAAAAAAATGGCCCGGTTGGCGAACCAACCGAGCCCTAGGAGCTAGACGACTTCAGAGCTAATCGTTAAATCTGGGTCAGCTGTTCCAGCAACTCATCGGAGGTGCTTACCACCCGTGTGTTGGCCTGATACGAGCGTTGCGCTACGATCAGGTCGGTCAGCTGTTCACCCAGATCCACATTGGATTGTTCCAGCGAGCCAGACACAATGTCACCGGCTCCGTTTTCACCAACTTCACGCAGGTTGAAATCACCGGATTGATTGGTTTCTGCATACACATTCCCGCTGAGAGAGCGTAAACCGTTCGGGTTAGAGAACATAACCACTGGCAATTGATACAGCGCCTGTGTTTCACCATTGTCGAAACTCGCTTGTACAATACCCTCTTCGGTAATGGTCACATTCACCAACTCACCGACACCCGCACCATTCTGGTCCACGTCGGCTTCGTAATCTGCATCAAACTGGCTAAGTCCGGTCGTGTCACCAAATACCAGCGCACCTTCTGTGCCCAGCGGCGACCCGGCGGTTCCCCAGTCGATGGTAATCTCACTTGGCGCAGCGCCATTTGTCCAGTTGATCTCGATAGGGTCGGACAATTGCGACGAAATGCTACGCAGCGAACCGTCACCGTTGAAGCGTATATTACCAACCGCAACCTGACCATTTGGCAGCAGCGAGCTCACCTCGGTGTCATCGGCGGCGTATACTTCTACCGCCCATTCATTGGTGTCGATTTTGATAAAGCCAAGGCTCAGATCGTGGCGCGTACCCTGCGCATCGAACACCTGAATAGGACGCGAATATTGCGGCACCAGATCGCCGGATGCGATGTTATCACCCACCACGCCACTCGAGTCATAACGCGGCCCTAACGTACCGGTCGACTGCGCGGTGTAAATGTTACTATTCAGCGAATCTACCAGACCGAATTCTGCCAGCAGACTACCCTGGTTGGATTCACCCAGAATCGAAATCGTTTCTGTACCAGCACCTGCGGCAGAACCACCCGCCGTACCGGCGGTGTTAAATGCACCCGGAATACGGAAGGTATAGTCCGCACCCGCGTTCACCGATACCACTTCGAATGCACGGGTAGGAAGCGAGTTAGGGAAGTTGCCAGGCAAACCACCCGTACCAACCAGGCCACCCGCATTCTGGATCACAATGTAGTCACCCACATTCAGCGTAGTTGGGAAACCGGCATCGGTTACCACGACGTCAATGTCAGCACCTGCTGCCGTTGCCGGCACAGTCACGCTGTTCGCAGCCGTTGGCATTGGAAATGCATCAATCCCCACATCATCGAACTGGATGGTATCCAGTGGGTCATCCACACGAATTTGCAGCTCCGCTTCTGACTGTGGGTTTGCCACTACCGCCGACACACCTTCATCGCCATTGACCAGATTGGCCAGGCTTTGCAGCGTATTAAAGCGACGTGTGCTTTGTGTTACATTTTGCAGATCAAGCTCGCTCACCCAGTCAATACCACGCAGAGAGCCTGTACCTGTAGCATCGCCATTGGCAAAAGTTACCGCTTCATTCGGATTCTCTGCCGATACAAACAGACGACCGTTTGTCACGCGTGAGGTCAGTCCATTCACCTCGTTAATAGCCGCCGACAGGGTCAGAAGGCTGTTAAATTCACCCACCGTTGGGTTAGGCGAAGAAGTGGTGTAACGGAATGTCGACAAGCCCGACGTATTGGTTTCGATGGTAAATTGCAGAGCAGCCGGATTGATATCGGTTGTGCCCAACTCACCAAAGAATGCCTGCGATACGGTCGACGCATCGAAGATATTGCCGGTAAACTGACGTATATCCAACACACCATCCGCGTTCGCACCTGCACCACCGTGCGGTGTACCACCCGTGATGGTAAACTGGAAGTTATTCGCATCAATACGGCTGACCGTGAAACTACCGTTGAATTCCGCCGCAGGGGTCGCACCAATGTTGGCCGCCACTGCCGACAGCGAAATCTCATCGTTATCGAGCAAGCCGTGGTTAGCAAGGTTCACGTTGAAGGTTGTACTACCCGCACCACCCACAGCGGTGATCTCACCACCTGCAAGGTTATAGGTGCCGGTAACATCAGCCAGCAAATCACCGCCGTTACCCGCGGCAAGGCTGGTGGAAACATCACGACCAATCGCAAAACCGCCGTAGGTGTAGTCATATTGCAAACCATTACCCGTCGATACGCGGAACTGGTCACCACGATAAATACTGTTAGTGCCCGCCAGACCATATTCGTCTGGCACAAGAATTTCGTCTGCCGAAATTTCAAAGTTAAGTGCCGACAGCTCATCCATCGTCACCGTACCGGCCTCACCTGGATAAATCTCTTCAGCTGCATCCAGATTGGCCTGGAAGGTCACTTCCGTTGTGGCAATTGCGGTACCACTCGCGGTTTCAATATTCACGGTTTCCAGCGAATCCAGCACCGCAAATGATACGGTGTTACGGTTGCCGATTTCACCCGGACGCAGGCCATTCTCATCCAGCGGCCAGCCTTGCAGATAGAAACCCGCAGCATTTACAAAGTTACCTGCCGCATCCTGACGGAACGAACCCGCACGGGTATAGAGCGGCTCACCACTGCCATCCACCTGCGCATTTACCGAGAAGAAACCGCTTCCCGACAAGGCAATATCCGTCGACGAATCTGTCGTCAGCAGCAAGCCCTGCTTGTCCACATTCATACGTGTGTTTGCGCGTACGCCACCTGTCTGATAGGCCACTGCTGTAGTGCTGTTGACTACCAGCGTTTCAAATAGCGCTTCCGATTCCTTATAGCCAACGGTGTTAACGTTCGCGATGTTGTCGGAGATCATACCGATCTTCTGGCTTTGCCCTTGCAGACCCGATACGCCCCCAAATAATGCTCCGTATAAACTCATGGTGTGTCTCCTCGTTTACTCTTTAATTCTATTGCTTCTCATGACCTGTTGTTTCAGCTCTCTTCTCCAGCTGCTATTTCAGGCTTTTGGCGTACCGCCTCTACGGCACTGGCTTTCACTATCGAACCACCTACCGTTAACAGCAATTCTCCATCTTCCACTTCTGCTGCCGTTACCGTGCCGGTTGTGTAGGTTTTGGTTTCTACTTTTTCACCCAAGGCATTACGTGCTTTGACATTGATAAAGTATAATCCGTTCGGCTCTGTCTCACCGGTGTACGGATTGGAACCATCCCATCCCACCAGATTCTTACCTGCAAATGTCGTGCCATTTCCGCTAAATACAGCGCGGCCCGATGCATCGGTAATCAACACATCCACTTTCTCTGCCGGCATATCAAGGCTGTAAGCGAAGCTCGCCCGGCCATTTTGCAGCAGGCCTGCATTGCCTTCCGCATCAACCACCTTGCCGATATAACCCAGCCCTTTTTCAATCGGGCTTTCTTCCTGCATACTAATCAGTTTTTCCAGATTCGCATTGGTCGCCAATTGCTGCTCTACGCCGGTAAAGGCAACCAGCTGATTGGTAAACTGGTTCACATCCAGCGGCTCGGTCGGATCCTGATTTTTCAGCTGCGTGGTCAGCAAGAGCATGAAGTTATCAAAATCATCAGACAGTTTCTGTTGCCCAACCTCTGCTTTCGACGGATTGGTTTCCTGACGAATATTATTCAGCGCTGGGTTGGTCGGCTGTGCCGATGCGTTTAAAAGTTCATCCATTGCTCTGTCTCCTTATGCCTGAATGTCCAGACCGTTACTCACCGTCAGGGTGTAATATCCGGTCATCGCATCCATATATTGCATTTCCTCTTCCACTTGTGCGGCTCCGTCATAAGCGCGAGTGGCGTGTTGTGCCTGTTCGCTTTCTTCGTCTCCGCGTTGACTCTCTTGCTGCAAGTTAAATTCCATTTCGTTTGCATCTGCTTCTATGCCAGCTTCTTGCAAGGATCGTTCCAGTTGGCGCGCATCACGCTGTAAAAGTTCCAACGTGTCTTTGCTATCGGCCGTTACCACCACATGTGCGCGGCCATCCTGTACTTCCATTTTTATTTCCACACGGCCCAGATCAGCAGGGTCGAGCTGCACTATGATACGGTCCTGACCCGCATTCACAGCCTGTTTGATGGTAACACCGACCTGATCGCCGGGCGTTGCGCCATGCGCTACTTTCACGGTTTTCGCCGCGTCTGTTCCCTGATGCATGCTGCGATTAATCTCTGCATCAGCGCTCAAATTATTTGCCATTGCATGCGATGCATTGCTTGGATTATTGGTCGTTGCGGATTGCGACTGGGCAGAATCTGCCGACTCGGTTTGGGTCGTGCCAAGATCACGAACCACGTTACCATTCGTATCCATCTGCATTGCCATTTGCTGTGACGCTTGCTGCGCAGCATTTGGCAGCTGTGTCTGCGTAGGCTTTGCCGCCATTGGCTGCGACTGCGCAGCTTGCGCTTTATCACTGGCAGCATCCACTGCTCCGTTTGGCAGCCTCACTTCACCATTCTCGGTTGTCAGTTGTGCACGCGCTGCCTGGCTGCCAGCCTTCAGGCTTTGTGCACTCACATCGCTACTGGACTTCACCAGCATGTCGCTGCTGGCCGAACCATCCAATGTGCTAATACGCATACCGGCGGCATCACTGCGCGCCTCGCCCGCTGCGGGCATTACTCCGCCTGCTGCATTCGCGGCATTCAGTCCGTTCTTTGCGCCACCTACGGCATCGATTTTATCTACCGACGGCAATAGCTGAAGTGGCAGACGCTCTTTGGCAGGCATGTCATACACCACCGCCGCTACGGGCGTGGCTGCAATAATCTCGCTGGCACGCTGGCTATCCGTCTGCCATGCTGCATCGGTCGCACCTGCCACCTGCAACATATCATCCTCACCGCCTTCCATTTCTTCCGCCGCCGCTAATGCGGCAGCAATGGCGGCATCACGTGCCTCTGCATCGGTTTCATTAATAATACGCACCGTATTGCGCGCTGCTTCCACAATGCTTTCTTTCATTTTCAATGCCTGCGCGGCTGCATCGCTGACTTTTGCATCTTTGGCCGCTTGCGCCATCAGCGCATCTGCCAGCTCCGCATCCGATGCGTCCTCAGGATTCGGCATCAATGGGTCTTTTGGCTTATCGCCCGCCAACAATTTATGCTCGCCCTCTTCGTCTTCTTCCTCATTTTGCGAGGCTTTCATCGGGTCATTGCCCAGCAGAATATCCAGCAAAATATCACGCTTCAGCTTTTGCAGATCCAGACTGCTATCCTCGCGGACTTTATCGGCCAGCATCAACTCGATTTCTTCAACAGAAGGCGCATCTTCTGGCAAAAATGCCTCCAGCTCAGCAGGCTTAGGCAGACCCGTTTGATCAGGCATGCGTACCGCTGCTGCGTCATTGGCAGCCAGCTTCTGCATGGCTTCTAATTGTTTTTTATGATGATGGTTCGGCTCCAGCTTGGCATTGGCTAACGCCATTACATCAGCGAAAGGGGTACCTTCCAGTAATGTTTGGTTAGTCGCACGGTGCTTTTCGTCCCCTTTTGCATCTGCCGAGGCGGAAAGCATGCTCATCAAGCTGATATCCATAGATAGAACCTTTCTTCTAACACGTGTCGCAACGTATTATGCAAGCAACGTGCCAGTTGGGCCTTAGGCCTATCTGACTAATATATAATGATTTTACTGCGCAGCGCGGGCAGACATACGATGGAAAAATTGCCTTTTTTTACCAGCGGGCAGTTTTTGCCGCGCCACATCGCTCAGGCAGAAAAGGTGACGCCCGCCTTCACAGGATGCGATGTAGTCGTATCGTCGGATGTATTTTCCTCCGCGCCTTGTACCGTTGGTGCAGCGGGCGGTTGCGGCGGCGTATCAACTGCGCCTTGCGGTGCAGGCGTTGGCTGTGCGCCGGTTGCCGGCGGTGCCGCAGCTGGGCTTGCTTGCGGTGCAGCAGGCGCTGCCGCCTGTTCACCTTCGTCGGTTTCACCTTTATCGATTCGGTCCCACACATCGCGCATGCGCTTCAGCTCATCGATAATCTCGTCGCAGGTTTCCAGCTTGTTGGTGCGATGCACCGACATAATACGCGAATCAATATAAGAATAATAATCATAGAGCGAACGCGCCACCGCATCGCCCGCCTCAAAATCCAGACAGCTTTGCAGGCCCATCAGAATTTCGGACGCGCGCACCAGCAAATTATAGCGGTCTTCAATACGGTTTTCTTTGATAGCCTCTTTGGCCTGCTGCACAAATCGAATCGCGCCCTCATACAGCATCACCACCTGTTTGGTCTTGGCGACCGTATGGGTTGCCTTGCTATATGCGCTATATGGATTTGGCGTAAATGGGGACATACCTTACGTTCCTTCAGGCTTGGCACTGATAGTTAGTAATATGGTACGCAGGCGGGATGCGTCAAGCGGTCATTACACTGTTTTAGCCAGCTGCTTCACGTGCCGACGACTGTGCCGCCAGGCTTTGCAGCAACGTGTTAGCCTGTGCAATAGCCTGCTCCAGCGCCGAGAATTGACGCAGCAATTGCGAACGGTATCCTTCGATCTGTTCATCAATACGGTCAATTTCGCGTTGCATACGATCATTGGTATCGCTTAGCGTTTCCAGCTCCAGCGATAACGCACCATTATCTTCTTCCAGAATATTATCGAGGGTGTTGAACACACGGTCACCTACACCCTGACTGATATTCACATTCACCGTCTGGTCATCGGTATCCGTATACAGCAATGTCAGACCATCCAGCACCGATTCTGCGCGTCCGCTTAGCACCACACCGCTACCACCTGCCAGTGGTTCCGCATCCAGATCAATGGTGACCATCGCACCTGTACTATCTTCATACGTTGCCTGATAGATGCCATTGGTCTGATCCACATTCAGCTCGAAATTGGATACACCAAGCGTTTTGGTGCGCTGGAACACGGTCAGGTTCGGGTCATCACTGGTAAAATCGAATTCGAAAATACGACGCACCGCCTGATAATCCGCCTGTAGAGACGCTTCCAGTTGCTGCTCATCAATACTGATAATGTTACGCACAAATGGGGTTTCATCATCCCCCGGGAAATCACCAAAATTAACCCCAATATCTGCCAGACGGTCAGGATCACCGGCCGTAATACCGTCTACCACGGACGCTATTTCCGTATTCACGCGACTGATAATGCTACGCAAAGTGCTATTGCCCGCCAACAAGGAAGATTCAGTCGGTGTACCGTCTTCTTCCAGTTCGCGCTGCTTCGCGGCAAAAATACGGAATTCGTTATACGCATCCGCAAAACTGAAAATCGCGTTCTTGGCCAGCTCCGTATCCGGCTCAATCTTCACCTGCACATCATCGCCCGGAGAGGTTTCCGACAGTAGATTAAAGGTCAGCCCATCAATCACATCATCCACCGAATTGGTGCTACGTGTAACCGCTGTACCATCAACGGTAAATTGCGAGTCTACTGCATCTTCCAACACCGCAAAACCCACATTGAAAATACCGTTATTGGTGATTGGCTGGCTGTATTTTTTGTCAAAGTACGTATCAAGCTGTGCCGCTTCGCTATTGTTGAGCGTGCGGTTAAACAACGCCACTTCCGACACTTTGCCTTCGAAATAATTGCCATTAGCTGCAGTCGTACCATCTGGTAAAGTGGCACTATTCAAAATGCCACCAATCGCGACATCACCCGTATGCGCATTCATTTCCTGCAAATTGCCTACCTGATCCATCTGCGCGCCATTCACGAAGCCTGTGAATGTGTTGGCAGGGTCAGTCGCACCCGGATTGGCCGATGCGTCAAATTCTACACGGATATTATAATTCTCATTCGGATTTACTGTGCCCAGATTAAGCACTTTGGTTTGCTCACCCGCAGCCCATTCCTGGTCGTTATACGCAACCGCAAACAGGGTTGCTGCGCCGCCATTGCCTGGATCCGGTGCAATATAAACACCAAAGTTGCGCGAGCCGCCGCCCTGTTCATAAATGGTTTGCACGCCCGACACATCCGCGCCGGTTTCAATCGCAAACGCAAAAGTTTTCTGGTCGTACGGGCCGCTTGTATTTATATCGGCAGTATTACCCACCTCATAAGCGCCATTAACGCCTGCAAAATCAATCACTGCACGGGTATTGTCGCCACCACCATTCGCCAGATTTGGTGTACCGCCTTGTGCGGTCAACGTCGTGTTACCTGTTGTGTCCGAAGGCGCTGCTAACGCCCCGTCAGCAGGGTTATTGGTGGTATCACCATCGCCATTCACATCATCTGCAGCCAGACGGAAAATCGCATCATCCGTCACAAACTGTGGCACCACTGGCTCGCCCAGATCATAGTTCGATACCGTACCCGTGGTCACAGTTTTCAATGACAGGCGGAAATTACCTTCCGATACTTTAATAACGTTGGCTTCAACATCACTCAGCTGTGTTACCGCATTGATCTTGGCAACCACCTGATTCAGCGAATCACCGTCTTCCAGTTCAATGTCGATGCCATTTGCACCCAGTGTCAATGTACCTGCATTAAACGGTCCACCACCACCAACGGCTTGTGTATCAGCATCCGCCAATGCGAAGGTTTCGGTTACTTTCGTATTTTGCGTTGCCAGCTGGTCAATCTCGATATCGTAATTCGATACCGATGCACCTGGCACGGCGGTTACCGACAGGAAGTTATTGGCAGCCAGACCACCGCTGGTGCCTGACAACAACGCATTGCGATATTCGAAAATATTGTCGGCATCGTTATTTACGCCCGGAGGATTACGCAAGAAATTCGCGGCATCCTGAAAACGAACCAGAATATTTTCCAGCTCTTGAAATGCGCCTGACTTTTCAATGTTGCTTTCAATGCGTTCTTCCAGTTGCACAGCAGGCAAACGTTTCGCTGTTGTCAGCTCCTCGATCAATTTCTGCGTATCCAGACCGCCCGAGCTGTTGCCTGTAACAACAGTCTTGCCGTTCTGCTGAGAAATATTACCTAATTGAATGGACGTTACCATACATTACTCCTGTTAGGTGCGTGTTGTTCACCTTCCTACTATGCAAAGATTGTACCATTTTACGGTACCATTATTCCAGCATTCTATGCGCGCCCTGTATCGCGCATACGGGCTTTATGCCTCTATCGCTATTAATGCTTCGCGGGCTGCGCCCTTCGACTCCAGAAAACGTACAATGTCCGGCTCTGGAATATACGTCACCCTACCGTCGCGTAGCGAGGTAAAGCGGGTCACAAATTGCCCTGTGCTATCTTTAAAGATAGTAAATTTTGTATCACTCACCGCAAATACGTCTTTGAACAATTGTTGCGCTGCGCGTTCCACCTGCGCTTGGCGTTTTGCATCAGTGCTAGCCGGTTGTGCACCCTTTTCAACAGCAGGGACACCTACCGGTTCTTTCTGAACATCTGATTTTTTCGCTGCAGGGAAATCAACAGCCTTTGCGCCCGACAACGTGCTTTGCGGCAAACTCTGGTTGTTAAGATTGATTTCCATTTTTCCTACTCCTCAAGAAACCTTGATCCTTTGCTTAGCGGGGGTGGCGCTCGCCACCCCCACCTTGCTTAGGTCGATTAACCGATCAGTTTCAGCAAGTTCTGCGGCAGCAGATTTGCCTGAGCCAATACGGCGATACCAGCCTGCAGTTGAACCTGCGAGGTAGCGAACGAGGTCGATTCCGCTGCTACGTCGGTGTCCAACAGTACGCCGCGTGCGGCGTCCTGGTTCTGAATCGAGCTTTCCACGTTT
>PBPD01000039.1 GCA_002725445.1 Rickettsiales bacterium | reverse complement strand
GGTGGGCGTCCCAATGCGTGGGTGCCCGCCAGAATGCCTCCCGGTTGGAAGGTGACCGAGCCGGTCAGATGCCATGTGCCGAGAATTGCCAGCAGCAGGAAGCAGATGGAGGTGCCAAGCAGAATGCCCAGATATACCCGCCCTGCGCGGCGTGCCTTGTCGGTGCCTGCGTGGGTAACCAGCGGATAGGTGGACAGGGTTAGCATCTCGTAAAATACGAATAAGGTGAGCAGGTTGGCCGAGAATGCCACGCCCATGGCAAACGAGATGGCCAGTGCAAAACAGATATAGAAGCGGGTTTGATGCTGCTCGTTATGGCCGCGCATATAGCCGATGGCGTAGATGGAGGTGACGATCCATAAGAAGCCCGCGACAAGCGCAAACAACATGCCCAGCGGCTCAAGCGATAGGGCGAGCTGTACGCCCGGCAATGGCTCGGCAACGCTGAGGGCAGGGCGTGCGCCGTTCATGACGGCTTGTGCCAGCGGAATAAGCAATGCAAAGGTGGCACCTGCGGTTACCAGCGTAAACGCTTCGCGCAGATTGCGGCGTTTTTCGCCTGCCAGTGCAATCAGCACCGAGCCCAGCACCGGCAGCGCAATAATGTAGAGCATCAGGATTTCGGGAGTGAAGGTCATGGTGCGACTCCCATCAATTGTTGTGCGGCTTGTGTGGCGGAGCTAACGGTGAGATCGGTGTCGATGCCGAAATAGAAGTTAGCAAACACGAATGCCCACACGATCAGCAGCATAAAGAATGGGGCTTCTTTGCGCTCAGCCCCTTCAGGCGGCGCTTGGAAATAAGCTGCTTCGACCAGTTTCCAGATGTAAGCGACCGCAAGCAGCGAGCCTGCCAGCACGATCACGGCGACATACCATAAATCGCGCTCAAGTGCGCCTATGACCAGATACCATTTGCTGATGAAGCCGACCGTCAGCGGCACGCCGATGAGGCTGAGGCCACCTGCGACAATGGCCGCCATGGTCCATGGCATGAGTTTTCCAAGACCTTTCATATCGTCCATACGGGCGCTGCCGAAGCGGTAGAAGATGCACCCCACCGCCAGGAACAACCCGCATTTGATGATAGCGTGGTTGAAGATGTGCAAGAGGGCTGCGCTCAGGCCGGTGACACTCACAAGGCTTACACCCAGCAGAATATAGCCGATTTGCGCGACGCTCGCATAAGCCAGCAAATGCTTGATGTTGGTTTGGTAGATTGCGGTGAGTGAGCCAACAATAATGGCAGCAACGGCAAGGGCTGGCAGCACATAGTTGAGCGCCATGGAACCAAACGAGAACTCGATGCCGAAAATAGTGAACACAAAGCGCAGCAACACATAGATGGCGACTTTGGTGGAGGTGGCGGCGAGGAAGGCGCTAACGGTGGACGGTGCATAGCCGTAGGCGTTCGGCAGCCACATATGCAGCGGGAAGAGCGCCAGCTTGAGGCAGACCCCAACCGTGAGGAATGCAAAAGCGGTGCGCACGGTGCGTGTATCTATCACCTCGGGCAGACGTTCGGCCAGATCATACATGTTGAGCGTGCCGGTCATCATATAAAGCAGCCCCACACCAATCAGGATGAGGGTTGCGCCAATGGTGCCCATCACCAGATATTGGAAGGACGCGGTGAGCGCGCGACGGTCTTTGCCCAGACTGATGAGCGTGTAAGACGAAAGCGACGAAATCTCGAGAAATACGAATACGTTGAACGCATCGCCTGTGGCGGTGATGCCCAGCAAACCGGACAGGCATAGCAGGTAAGCTGTGTAAAAAATGGTCTGATTTTCAGGCGCGATTTCTTTGGCCACGCTTTGTGCAGCATAGGGCATGAGCAACAGGCCAATGGCAGACACGATGAGCAACACGAATGCGTTGGTTTTGTCGATCACATATTCGATGCCCCATGGCGCTTCCCAGCCGCCCATTTCATAGGAGATCATGCCATTTGCATGCACGTGCTGCAGCAGCAGGAACGATACCGCAAAGGCTGAGGCGGTGGCCAGCAGTGCCACGATCCACGCCAGTTGCGGCTTGCGCAGCATGAAGGCGATAGGCGCGGCCAGCAATGGGATCACCACCTGAAGGGCGGGTAAATGTGCCATCAACATACTCATTACAGCGTGCCGTCCTTTTCGTGAATATCGTCTTCTTCAATTGTGTCATAAGCGCGGTTGATGCGGATGATCAGCGCCAGCGCCAATGCGGTGGTGGCCATGCCAACCACAATCGCGGTCAGAATCAGCACATGTGGCAGTGGGTTGGCATATAAGGTGATGCCGTCTTCCAGAATCGGCGCGGCGCCGCCATCTACCTTGCCGATGCTGATATACATGATGAATACGGAGGTTTGGAAAATATTGAGGCCAATGACCTTTTTCACCAGATTGCCCTGCGAGATCACGATGTAAAACCCTACCATCATTAGCAGGATCACTACCCAGTAATTGAAGAGTCCGATAACGGTTTCCATTATTCTCCCTCCTCCAGTTCCTGGGTGGTGATTTGCCAGCTGAAGCTGAAGAACAGCGTCATCATGACAGCGGCAACGGTGAGTCCTACGCCTGCTTCCACCAGAATAATGCCCAGATGCTGGCCATGCACAGGGTCGTGATGGTCGAGTACGTTATAGTCGAGGAAGTTTCCGCCCAACAGCATGCCTGCCACACCCGTGCCGCCATAGAGCAGCGCGCCAATGGCCATCACCGCAAGCAACACGCCCGGCTTCACCACCTGTAGCGCATTTTCCAAGCGGTAAACCATGGAATACAGAATAAAGCCTGCGGCGAATATGACGCCGGCCTGGAAGCCACCTCCGGGCCCAAAGTCGCCGTGGAACTGAATATAGAGACCGTAGAGCAGCAGCAGCGGAATCATCGCTTTGCTGATAACGCTCAGCACCAGATGTTGGCGCATATCGTTCAGGCTAGGAGTGCCGTTGCGGCCTGCCACGCCCAGCAGGCTGATCACGCCAATACCGGCGGTGAAAATAACGAAGACCTCGCCCAACGTGTCAAAGCCGCGATAGCTGGCCAATACCGAGGTGACAATGTTGGGTACATCAATTTCAGTGCCCGATTCTTCGATGTAGCGCGGAGCCACATGCTCACGTGTGGGGGTCTCGAGCGCGCCGAAATGCGGCATGTCGAGCGTGCCATATACTAATGCAGCGCCGGTTACGCTTACCACCAGCAGTGGCAGCCAGATGCCATGCGCCGAGGTGGGTTTTTGCTGGCGCTTGGTGAAGGCCAGCGTGCCCAGCATGAGCAATGGCGCAATGCCTGCGCCGATGGCAGCTTCGGTGAGGGCTACATCAGGCGCATCCAACACTAAAAAGAATGCGGCACATACAAGGCTGTAAATGCCAAACACCATAACCACGGCGAACAGGTTGCGGATGAAGATGCCCGCACAGGCGGTCACCAGTAATAACAGCAACAGGGATATGTCGATGATGAGATCTATGACTTATCTCCTTGGTTGGTGTCGTCGTGGTCGAGCTTGGGTTTGTGCCCACCATGCAGCGCTGCTTTGGCAAGTGCGTGTGCAGCGGTAGGGCTGGTGTAGGCCACAATCAGCAAAATCAGCACCAGTTTTATGGTCAGCATGCCCGGCTCGCTCTGCAGCAGCAGCCCCAGAATGATGAGGCCGGAACACAGCGTGTCGGTGATGCTGGCGGCATGCAGGCGTGTGAAAAAGTCAGGGAAACGAAACAGGCCAACCGCGCCGGTAATGCCTAGAAAGCCACCTGTTAGCAGGCAGACCCAACTGGCGATATGAAATATGGCTTCGAGGGTCATTTCTCTGCTCCTTTTGCTGGACGGGTATATTCAAAGAAGCGCAGCACCGCGATAATGCTGATGAAGTTGATGAGCGCATAGACCAGCGCAATATCCACAATGTCGCCACGGCCAGCCACAGCACCAAGCACGGCCACCAGCAGCACTGTTTTGGTGCCGAACATGTTAACTGCCAGAATGCGGTCGTAAATGGTAGGGCCAAGCAACGCACGCAGCAGCGCCAGCGCCATGACGATCAAAATAGCAATTGCGGCTGCGGTGAACATGTTCATCCTTCCAGCTTCCTCACCTTGGCGTCCATGGTGCCTTCTTTCACGCCTTCCGCGCCTTCGCGGGTGAGGGCGTGAATGGTGAACTCATCGCCGTCAATATCCAGCGTGACGGTGCCGGGGGTCATGGTGATGCCATTGGCATACATGACGCGGCCGACATCGGTCTGCTGCGAGGCTTTCACCTTGAATACGTTGGGGCTGATGCGTTTGGGCGAGAGTATGCAGCGCACGACATCGATGTTGGATTTGATGATCTCGCGGCTGAGCCACATAAGATAGAAGGGCAGGCGAACCGTGGCCATAATGATGGGGAGTTTGCGGCCATCCACACGCTCCATCCGCCAGATCAGCCACACGACCACGAGCACAGAGGCCAGGCCCAGCTCTAGCAGCAGCGGCTTGAAATAGCCGGAATTCACCATCCAGAAGGCGGCGAGTATAATAGCAAAGCCAATTATACGAATCACACTACACTCCTTGTTCTCTCAAGCCGATATTCTGTGATATCGCTTCGGGCGCTATTTATAAGCAGGTGGGATGCCCCTGACAAGCAAAGTTGGAAAATATCGAACGCCCGCTTGGATAACTGGGGTAGTTGGCTGAAATATAAAGAGGTTATGCGGCCTTGTTAGTTGAGCGCAGCAGCGGTGTGATGCCAAATGCAATGGCCTGATTGCTCTGCTCAATCTTTTTAAGTCCGTTAGAAATAGCGTTCTGGAATTGATCCAGATCATCGATAAGCTCGTTTAGCCCATCCACTTTAACGCTCAGGCGGGCGCTTTCCACTTTGGCCATCATGCGGGTGACTTCCAGCCCGGCGGCCAGACGCTTCATATCCTGACAGGACTGGCGGAACTGTTCGCTCTGGGCGCTAATGTCGCGCAGCCCTTGCAATGCTTTGGCTTCGTAAGCGTGCTCTTGCTGCTGTAGGCTGGCGATTTCTTCTGCGGCGTCAATCGGTGCGCCGCCATCGTTCTCTGACGCAAAGAAGTTGCACATTTCCTGCTGAATCTCTGCGACGCAGGTGAGAAAGAGTCCGTTGCAAATGGTGTGATGCACTTGCTCGGCAGCGGCCACAAATGCATCCATCGAGCTTTTTATTTCGTCAGAAATAATTGTGTAGTTGTTGGAGATGACGCCAATAGTAGCGCCTTGTATGCCCAGCTGTGCAGCCTGCACCTGCAGGTTCATCGGCACATACTGACTTTCGGTATAGGCATCAAAAATACGTTCTGCCTCCTCCAGTAATGTTTTTGCCTGTCGCATTAATGCCAGAAACGGTTCAATAGCGCGATTAGGAGGCTGTTGCAGGCTGGCATGATGCGCGTTGAGCTCCTGCGCCAGCGCGGTTGCCATAAACTCGGTGTAATCCGTAAAGCCGAGCGTTTCCAGCCGTTCAGTCAGCAATGCGGCGCTGTCTTCTGGCCGTAAGGTTTCGTTGAGTTCGCGGTTGCGAAGCGCGCTATATTCAGTATCTACCGTTTTGAGCAAGGCGCTTTCGGGCTTGAGCCTGACCGATAGATAGCCACCTTCAATTGGGGTGATGATGGCGAAGACCCAGTAATAGCGACCATCCTTAGCGCAGTTTTTGACGTAAGCACCAATCGGCTCGCCGCGTTTTATCGTGTCCCATAACAGCCAGAAGACCGCTTTAGGCATGTGCGGGTGGCGGATGAGGTTGTGCGGTTTATGCAGTAGTTCGTCCCAGCCATACATGCTGATGCGCTGAAACACCTGATTGCCAGAGAGGATAATGCCCCGTTCGTCGGTACGCGAAAAGAATAACTCGTCCGATGCGAAGGGGACGGGCTCATTGATAATATTGTATGTGGACTCGTCCGTCATAAATGCGCTACGTGCTGTGAGCACTCAGCATAATGGATTAGTACATGCCTGCCAACCGGATGCGCCATGTAATGCGATTTGTGTCAGTTTGAGATGCGGCGCAGACAGGGTGTAAAAGAATAGCGTAAAAAACGTTGCATTTTCGCGTTTTTGCTGTATAAGGGTGGGGAGTTTTCAATTACTCTTCACATTTGATGCTGCGAATTGCAGCCTGTTTCTCGCTAAAAGAGAAGCTCTTACGATCTCCCAACATGTTGATCCAAGACGTTTGAAAAGAGTATCCCGACCGCCGCATGGTGTGGTTCGCGTCGGAATGAGCACTCTTAAACGTAATGTCATAAGGAGAAATAACATGGCTAACGGAATCGTAAAATGGTTTAATCCAACCAAAGGATATGGATTTATTGCACCCGATAATGGCGGCAGCGATGTGTTTGTACATATCAGTGCAGTTGAAGGTGCTGGGCTGAATGGGCTGAATGAAGGCCAGAAAGTCAGCTATGAAGTGGTTGATAATCGCGGTAAAAGCTCTGCGGGCAACCTGAAGCTGGCGGACGCTGCGTAAGCGCTCCCCAACTCCCTTTTCAAATATATGATGGCGCGACCTGTTCCGAGCGAACAGGCGACGCCTGCTATGAACATGAAAGATATAAT
>PBPD01000038.1 GCA_002725445.1 Rickettsiales bacterium | reverse complement strand
TGCGATGTGGCGGTACTGGATTCTTACACCCAGAACTTCGCCAGCCACAAATTTTATCACCGTGAAGGTTTTGTCATCATGGGCTATCATTTTCTCAAGCCGTTACATGATGCGGCCAAAGCCATCATCAACCGCGAAAAAACCTTCCGCTAGTCTTACGCTAACCGGTAAATATAAGAAAGTGCGAGGAGCAGTGCGTTACGCGACCGCGGCTACTTCCGCTGCGGCCATCTCTGCCTGTGCGGTTGGCACCGCACGCACCAGACGATAATTCGCTTTATCAGCAAATAATGCACGCATCAGCTGGTTATTGATGCCATGGCCAGGACGCACGGTTTCAACCGCACCCATAATGTGGCAACCCGCCAGGAAATAATCACCCACGCAATCCAGCGCTTTATGGCGCACAAATTCGTCGTTATAACGCAGGCCTTCCTGATTCAGAATCTTATCGCCATTCAGCACCACCGCATTGCTCAGCGAACCGCCGCGAGCCAGACCCATCTGGCGCAGTTTTTCCACTTCCGAAGCAAAGCCGAACGTGCGTGCACGGCACAACGCCTGTTTGAAGCTGGTAGTCGAGAAATCGTAATAAGCGCGTTGCGTGCCAATCATCGCATGGTCGAATTCAATGGTGATATCCAGTGCGAATTGATCCGCGGGCGACAGCTTGGCATACAGCTCGCCCTGCTTCACTTCTACATCACGCAGCACTTCCACCAGTACGCGCGGCGCATCCAGCGTTTCGGTACCCACACACTCAATCAAAAACACAAAAGGCTCCGAGCTGCCATCCATAATCGGCACTTCTGGTCCGTCCAGTTCGATAATTGCATTATCCACACCACAGCCCCACAATGCTGCCATCAAATGTTCAATGGTGGCAACTTTGGTGCCATGCACATTCTCGATGGTGGTGCCCAATGTGGTTTCGCTCACCGCGTCATACGCAGCTGGCACCCACGACACATCTTCCGCTACATCGGTGCGTTTGAACACGATGCCCGTGTCTGCTTCTGCGGGCATGATACGCAGCGAAACAACTTCGCCCGTATGCACTCCGACACCCGAGCAGGTTACGTTGCGTGCGATTGTGGTTTGCCATCCGTTATTCATCATAAGTCTTATCCGTCCGTTGGTGCGCGTTAACCGCGGTTTTTCGTTAGGATGGAGTCTACTGCACTGCACCACAAGATTTCAAATCACATAATGTAACGGAATGTTACACCCCCAACCAACTGACAAACAATAAAAAAGCCTGCACAAGGCAGGCTTTCTTACCGTTTAAGAGCTTATGTCTAGTTGGCTTGACGGCGCAGGAACGCTGGAATATCCAGATATTCCTCTTCTTCGTCGAGCGCTGGCGCAGCAGAGGATTTCACCTCGGCACGGCTGCCACGGCGTGGCGCTTCTTCGTCTTCCTCCTCCATACGGGCTGGACGTGTGCGCTTGTTACCGCCGGTAAATTTCTGGAAGAAACCAAGAGCCGAACCCTCATCTTCCTCCTCATCGTCATACGCTTCTTCTGGCTCAGCTTTTTGCTGGCTGATGAAATGCGTACGTTGCACAGGCTGCTCAGCACGTGGGCTGATGAACAAACCATCATCCTGTGCGCCGGCTGCTTCTTCCTCTGCGGCTGCTTCCAACTCGCGGCTGCGCAGTGGCGCTTTTGGCGGGGTCATCGCAGCGGGAGCATCGTCAAACAGGCTTTGCGGCGCTGATTCTGCAGGTGTCGTAGCCGCAGGCTTCATGCTCTCTTTATTGCGCAACGAAACTGGCTCAGGCTGGTTTTTTTGAACCAGCTCGTTCGGCGAATTGGTACCAGCAGCACGCACGATCTCTGCGGGCGTACGCTCACGTTGCAGCGGTTGCTTTGGCGTAAACGCAAACGGTTTTTTCTCCGGGGCCTGCGCCATGGTTTTGGCAGGGCGTGCCTGACGTTGCTCGGCACTTTCGATGCCGGTTGCCACCACGCTCACACGCATGCGGCCTTCCATTGCATCCGAGAAGGTCGAACCGAAGATAATATTCGCATCCTGATCCACTTCATCGCGGATACGGTTGGCGGCTTCATCCACCTCAAACAAGGTCATGTCTGGCCCGCCAGTAATGTTGATCAGCACGGCATGCGCACCATTCAGCGACACATCGTCCAGCAGCGGATTAGAGATAGCCGACTCAGCCGCCTCAATAGCGCGCTTCTCGCCTTCGGCTTCGCCCGTACCCATCATCGCTTTGCCCATCTCACTCATAACAGCGCGGATGTCGGCGAAGTCCAGATTCACCAGACCCGGCTTCACCATCAAATCGGTCACACCGCGCACGCCTGAATGCAGCACTTCGTCTGCCATGCGGAATGCATCGGCAAAGGTGGTTTTCTCATTCGCAATGCGGAACAGATTCTGATTCGGAATCACAATCAGCGTATCCACATAGCTTTGCAGTTCTTCGATACCGTTATCGGCCGTGCGCATGCGGTGCGTGCCTTCAAACTGGAATGGCTTGGTCACAACGCCTACTGTCAGAATGCCTTGCTCGCGTGCCAATTGCGCGATCACCGGTGCAGCACCCGTACCCGTACCGCCGCCCATGCCAGCGGTGATGAACACCATGTTCGAGCCTTCAATATAGTCGGCGATTTCTTCCAGCGCTTCCTCAGCGGCCGAACGCCCTACTTCCGGACTGGCGCCTGCGCCCAGACCACGTGTCACATTAGCACCCAGCTGAATCACACGATCTGTCATCGCGCTTTCCAACGCCTGTGCGTCGGTGTTCGCCATTACAAAATCAACGCCTTCAAGGTTGGCTGCAATCATATTATTGACGGCATTACCGCCCGCGCCACCAACACCAATCACGGTGATCTTGGGTTTCAACTGTTCGGTTTGTGAAGGTAAATGAAGGTTAATTGTCATAGGAAGGTTGCTCCAGGTCACACACCATTTAATTCAAAGATATGGAGTTAATTACTATTAAGCCACACTATATATAGTAGACAGGGGCTTGTCAGCCCTTTTTTCACATTTTTTACTTGCCTTGTGGGTAACACGCCACAGGCCAGTCGACTCAAATACTTAGAAGTTTTCCTTCAACCAAGTCACTAATTTTTCGCGCGTCAGGCTGAAGCCACGCTTACGGCGGCGACTAGCCAGCAAATCAGCTTCCCACGCGCGTTTAGTTACATATTCGATCATGCCGGCCACGGTCGCAAAAGCCGGCCCTGTTACCGCATCGGCCAGCCCGGGCAATGGCACAGGTTTACCGCGGCGCACCTGTTTGCTGAGAATGCGCCCCGCCATCTCATCCACGCCCACCAGCTGGCTCGCGCCACCTGTGAGCACACAGCGACGGCCTGCCACTTTGTCAACGCCTGCCTCTTCCAGCTTGGCGCGCACCATCTCGAATATTTCTTCCATACGCGGGCGAATCACGCCCACCAGCATCGTGCGCGGCACGCGATGCGGATCATCCTCGTCTTCTTCTTCGCCCAGCTGCGGCACTTCGATCATGCGGTCTTCGTCGCTGGCTTGCGAAATCGCTGAGCCATGCAAAATTTTAATACGCTCGGCGTGACTGATCGAGGTTGATAACCCGTTCGCTATATCGCTGGTGACATGCTGGCCACCCACTGGCACGGAAGTGCTGAACACATTTTTACCGCCCGTAAACACGCTCACACTGGTCGTACCGCCGCCCATTTCAATCAGGGTCACGCCCAGTTCCATCTCGTCCTGGTCGAGCGCAGCCAGCGCCGATGCATGCGGACTCAACACATATTCCGACACGTTGAGATGGCAGCGCGCAATACAGTTCGTCAGATTCGACAGGTAATTCCGCCGCGCCATTACCACATGCAATTCTGCGCCTAAACGTTCACCCACCATGCCGCGCGGGTCGCGCAGGCCCTTGGCATCGTCCAGCGCATATTGCACGGGAAAGATATGCATTATCTCATGCTCGTCATCGCTCAACGACTCGCTGCCATCGCGGATAATATCGATGATCTCGCTATCGCCTACCGCATCGCCTGCCACATCCAATTCCACCGACACATTGCGCGAGCGCACATGCCGCCCGCCGATGCTTACCACCACATTCTCGATGGTCTCACCCGCCATTTGTTCGGCCGCGTGCACGGCGGCAACAATCGAAGTTTCGGCTTCGCTTACATCGGTAATCAGCCCCGATTTGATGCCACGCGCCAGCTGATGTCCCACACCCAGAATACGCATCGCGCCGTTATCATCAATCTGGGCGATAAAGCATGCGATCTTGGTCGTGCCAATATCCAGTGCGGCAATGGAGCCGGGAAGATTACGTATTGCGTCTTGTTCTATCATCGTGTTCAGGTTTCCTGCGCGCCTGCATCCATTTCGGCATAGGGTTCTGCCATCGGATCCAGCGTCATGAATATACGGTCTTCAATCCGCATATCAATAGTAGTAATTGCTCGTGCCAGCACATTATGCTCGTGCTGCATGGTAGCCAGCTGTGCCCATGCGGTTTCGGCATCCTGCTCAGGCAGCATCACGTTGATGCCGTCTTTTAGTTGAATATTCCAGCGACGTCCGCCCACACGCACCGCCGATGCCACACGCGCGGCCAGTCCATTCTCGGTCGCCATCAGGCGCAACAATGCTTCTGCATGGGTTGGCACATCCTCGCCCACCAACACCATCAGCTCGCTGGTGTCCTGCAGCGGGTGATGCTCCAGCACCGTGCCATCCGCATCAATCAGCACATGCTTGCCCTTATTTTGCCAGATCGCGACAGGCTGGCGTTCCACCAAAGTAATATGCAATGCCCCCGGCAATTCGCGCACCACCGACACGCTACGCACCTCTGGCAACCCTTCCAGCCGCGCATGAATGTCGCGCACCGACACGCGCAAAATCGCATCGCCTGTTTTCACATTAATGGCCTGCTCCACCACTTGTTTGGGGGTGCGCTTGCGACCGTTCAAATAGACCTGCTCCACCTTAAAGCCCGCATCCACCGTCATTTGCCAAAAAGAATGCGACACAAATTTCTGCATACGCTCAATATGCCCACTATCATACACCCACCAGCCGCCAATAATCACATGCATTGCAATCACGACCGCAAAGGTGATCGCGGCGCGCCGACGGAACGTTGCCCAGAAGCGCGCCTGCGCTTTTTTGCGCGTAATCTGCTGGCTCTCACGCTGACGCTGCGTGGTGCGTTTTGTGGTTTTGCCTTTACGTCTGGCCATGCCTATTCTCCCAATCGCGCGCCATCAATCAGGCGCTGCACCAATGCGTTAAATCCAATCCCCACATGCGCAGCAATCTCGGGCGCGAGCGACAATGGCGTCATACCCGGCTGCGTATTCACCTCCAGCAAATAAAATTTGCCATCGCCATCCTCATCAAAACGGAAATCACTGCGAGTCAACCCACGGCACCCCAGCGCGTTATGTGCACGCACGGCCAGCGCCATCACTTCGTCATATCGCGCCTGTTCCATCGGCGCAGGCATCAGATGATCGGCTTTGCCGTCAGTGTATTTCGCCTCGTAATCATAGAAGCGCCCACGCGGTTTTATCTCGATTGCCCCCAGCGCTTCTCCTTCCAGCACGGCCACCTGAATTTCGCGTCCTGGAATATATTGCTCCACCAGCACTTCATCACCGAAGCTCCAATTGGCTTCGCTGAAAATAAAGTTTTCGTGCTCCATCACAATCGTCACGCCCACGCTCGAGCCTTCATTCAACGGCTTCACCACATACGGGCGTTGCATCGGCTCGCCTTGCAGCATTTCGTCTTTAGTGCAAATTTTTCCGTCTGCGCATAGCAGGCCTTCCTGCGCAAACACTTTCTTGGCCATGGGTTTATCCATCGCCAGTGCCGAAGCCATCACGCCCGAATGGGTATACGGAATCTGCATCACCTCTAGCAGGCCTTGCACGCAGCCATCCTCGCCCCAGCGCCCGTGCAGCGCGTTGAACACTACATCCGGCTTGGCGGCGGCTAATTGTTCGGCCAGTGCGGTATTGGCATCGATTGCGCTGACTTTGTGGCCTAATGCAGCGCATGCAGCTTCCACCGCTGCACCGCTACTCAGCGACACGTCACGCTCTGCGGATAATCCGCCTTTTACTACTGCGATATGCACAGCCATATACTCCGTTTGCCCGTTACGCAGGGCGGGTTGCTATGGCTTACCGATACGTTTTATTTCCCATTGCAAATCTACGCCGCAATGTGCTTTGACTTTTTGTTTCACCTGCTCGCCCAGCGCTTCCAAATCAGCCGCCGAGGCGTTGCCTGTGTTTTCCATGAAGTTACAATGTTTCTCGGACATCTTTGCTTCGCCCACCATCATACCACGACAGCCAGCAGCATCAATCACTTCCCACGCTTTTTTTCCATCTGGGTTCTTAAAGGTGCTACCGCCCGTGCGTGTGCGAATAGGCTGGCTTGCTTCGCGTTGGGCCTGAATCTCGGCAATGCGCGCTTTTATGGCCTCGCGCGCGCCCTCGCGCGTGCGGAAAAATCCGCGTGTAAACACGCAGTCGGCAGGTGCGCTGCAATGGCGGTAGCTATAGCCCAACTCGTCCACACTCACACGTTTAATCTCGCCCCGCCCTGTCACCACCTCGGCTTCAATCAGGCAGTCTGCGGTTTCATCACCATACGCCCCGGCATTCATAGCCAGAGCCCCGCCAATGGTGCCGGGAATGCCGCTCAAAAATTCCAGTCCTGCACGCCCCTGCTCGGCTGCAAACAAGGCCGCATTCAAACTCAGATTTGCTGCACCCGCTTCCAGCACATCGCCGTCCACCTGCAATTGCGTAAAGCCGCGCCCCAGCTTGATAACAACCCCATCAATACCACCATCGCGGACAATAATGTTTGAGCCAACGCCCAACAGGGTCACAGGCATATCGGCTGGTTTATGGCGCAAAAATTGTGCAAGGTCTTCCGCGTCGGCCGGACGAAACAACACATCGGCTGCGCCGCCTACACGAAACCAGTTTGTGCCCGACAGATCGGCATTCAGCCTATATTTGCCGCGCACTTCGGGCAAATCGATAAATGACGTGTTATCCTCGGCCACCGCGTTCATTCATGCACTCGCTTTATTTTTATCAGCTATCACTTTTTCCAGCTCACCCGGCAATATGTTCGCCCATTTGCTCACACTACCCGCACCCAGACAGACGACAAAATCACCCGGCTCGGCGATCTCTTCTACCAGACTGGCCAGATTTTCAGGTGCCTCTAGCGCATAGACATCTTTGTGCCCGTGCTTTTGCAAACCTTTCACCAGATTATCGCGGCCGAACCCGTCAATCGGG
>PBPD01000037.1 GCA_002725445.1 Rickettsiales bacterium | reverse complement strand
TGGCATGGCGATACGAGTCGCATGTATTGGGTGGGCAACCCTCCGATTAAAGCCAAGCGGCTTACGCAAATTACCTATGACGCGATGATGCGCGGTATCGAGCAGGTGAAGCCCGGCGCAACCGTAGGCGATATTGGTCATGCGATTCAGGTGTTCGCCGAGGCAGAGGGCGTGTCGATCGTGCGCGAATATTGCGGCCATGGGTTGGGCAAAGTGTTCCACTCTGCGCCGAACATTCTGCATTACGGCGAAGCGGGCACTGGCGCGCAGCTGGAAGAGGGGATGTTCTTCACCGTTGAGCCGATGTTGAATGCGGGCAAGGCGGGCACCAAACTGTCCAAGCATGATGGCTGGACGGTGACCACGCGTGATCGTTCGCTGTCCTGTCAGTTCGAGCATTCGCTGGCAGTCACGGCAGACGGCTTTGAGCTGTTTACCGAGTCGCCAAAGGGGCTGCATTTTCCGCCTTATGGCAATAGCTGAACACATTATTATTACGGGTGCGTCCAGCGGGCTGGGCGCCGCACTGGCTAAAGCCTATGCCGGGCACGGTATTGTGCTGGGGCTAACGGGGCGCAACGAGCCACGGCTGAGTGAAGTGGCCGAGACATGCCGTGCAAATGGCGCTGAGGTGCATACCTGCACAATTGACGTGCGTGATGATGAAGCATTGCATGACTGGATGGTGGCATTTGATGCACAGCATCCGGTTGATCTGGTGATTGCCAATGCGGGCATATCGGGTGGCACATCCGGCCAAACAGAAAGTGCGCATCAAACCAAACAATTATTAGATGTGAATATACGTGGTGTAGCAAACACCGTATTGCCGCTTGTGGAAGCGATGAAGGAGCGGGGCAAAGGACAGCTTGCGATTATGAGCTCGGTAGCGAGTTTTGTTGCCTATCCCGGTGCGCCGGCTTATTGCGCCAGCAAAGCAGCCGTGCGTGTGTGGGGGGAGGCGCTGGGCGGATCGCTTGCCAAGCATAATATAATAGTGTCGGTCATTTGCCCTGGCTATATCCGCACCCCAATGACGGACAAGAACGACTTTCCGATGCCGTTGTTGCTGGAGGCAGAAGAGGCGGCGTTTCGTATTAAGAATGCGTTGGAAGAAGAAAAGCTGCGTATTGCGTTTCCGCTGGGACTGTATTGGATGGCGCAGTTGGCGATGTGTATTCCGCGACCGCTGCGTAACTATATTTTTACGCGTATGCCTGCCAAAACTCCGATTGACGAATGCCAGTAAAACTGCAGTTGACAGCCGCTTTTTTTGCAACTTTAGCTATAAAGGGGGCGCGCAAGGCTAAAAACCTGTGGAAAACTGCCGATTTTCGGGCTTTTTCTTGTTTATTGCTGTTTACAAAGCATTTTTTTAGTGCTTAGCTCATCTCCACCAAACACTTGGTAACCCTGAATTGACGAGGTTTCCTCGTTAGTGTTTTTAATTGTTCAATCCATTGCTAAGGGAGAGACGAAATGAACAAGAACGAACTGATCGCTGAAGTATCGAAAAGTGCTGACCTGACCAAAGCGAAAGCTGCAGAAGCAGTTGATGCATTCATCGAAACTGTTGCTAAGCAAATGTCGAAAGGCAAAGAAGTGCGCCTGGTAGGCTTTGGCACTTTCACCGTAGTAAAGCGTAAAGCGACCGAAGGTCGTAACCCACGCACCGGTCAAGTGATCAAAATTGCTGCTTCCAAGCAACCTAAATTCAAGCCAGGCAAGGCTCTGAAAGAGTCCGTAAACGGCAAAAAAGCTGCATAATTCAAAGCAGTTTTTTAAAAATGAAAAAAGGCGCAGATTGCACTTGCACTCTGCGCCTTTTCTTATTATAAGATGCGCCTCTCGCAAGGGAATGTGGGCGATTAGCTCAGTTGGTAGAGCATCTCGTTTACACCGAGAGGGTCGGCAGTTCGAGCCTGTCATCGCCCACCATCATTCCTGCTTTGCACAAGTTGTAATGAGTGGTTATTATTTGCTTGCGAAACGTGATGAGTTCTGTCATCACAACGTGCACTGATTGCGGGGGTGTAGCTCAGCTGGTTAGAGCGCTGCCCTGTCACGGCAGAGGCCGCGGGTTCGAATCCCGTCACTCCCGCCACTTAAAAAGGCTGCCCTTCGGGTGGCCTTTTTTATTGTTTCCTGATCGCTATCATTGTTGCGTCATTAGTTGTTGTGCTGATGGCGACAATCTTTTAAAAAATGGGCATGGATATCACCTTTCATTGTCACCATTATAACGAGTTAGACCGCGACACGCTGTATGACCTTTTGGCATTGCGTAGCGAGGTGTTCATTATGGAGCAGCACGCGCTGTATCAGGATCCGGATGGATATGACCGCGATGCGTTTCATATCTGGGCGGAAGACGCAGAAGGTGAGATCGTCGGGTGCGCCCGCATTTTGCCGCCGGGGGTGAAGTTGTCGGTAGCTTCTATTGGGCGCTATGCATTGGCCAAGAAAGCGCGTGGAAGCGGCATTGGTCGTGCGTTATTCGGCTATGCGATCGAGCAGTGCGAGCAGCAGTTTAACGTGGATGAGGTCCATATTATTGCGCAGGCATATTTGCAAAAACTCTATGAATCATTTGGGTTTATTCGCGAAGGCGACGCATTCGACGAAGCGGGTATCGAACATTACTATATGATACGTCGTCCAGCCGCATGACGTTTTGGTAAGAAACCATAACTTTTTCTTTTACAGCTGCGACTCTTGCGTTATAAGACACACAACAAAAAAAGCACACGCAGGGAGACATGGAAGAAGTCGTTAGTTCCTATTTGCCCATTCTTATCTTTTTAGGCATTGCGCTTGGACTGTCGCTGGTGATGGTCGTGCTGCCTATGTTGATTAATCCAGCTAAAAGTGATGCGGAGAAGCTGTCGGCCTATGAGTGCGGCTTCGAACCGTTTGAAGACGCGCGCGGGCAATTCGATGTGCGTTTCTATCTGGTGGCGATCCTGTTTATCATCTTTGACCTTGAGGTAGCGTTCCTGTTTCCGTGGGCGGTGGTGCTTGGTGAAATCGGTCTGTTCGGTTTCTGGTCGATGATGCTGTTTCTCGCGATCCTGACCATCGGCTTTATTTATGAATGGAAAAAAGGCGCGCTTGAGTGGGAGTAAACAGATGAGTACTGCATTAGATTCAAACCGTCGGGTCACGCCCGGTGCAGAGCAAGATGCGATTCTGCGTCAGGTGAATGAAGAGTTCAATAATCGTGGGTTTGTGGTAGCTAAGCTTGATAGTCTGGTGAACTGGGCGCGTACAGGCTCGTTGTGGCCGATGACGTTTGGTCTGGCGTGTTGTGCGGTAGAGATGATGCACACAGCCGCTGCCCGTTATGATATGGACCGTCTGGGGGTGGTGTTCCGCCCAAGCCCGCGTCAGTCGGACGTGATGATTGTAGCAGGCACGTTGTGCAACAAAATGGCGCCTGCATTACGCAAAGTATATGACCAGATGGCCGAGCCACGCTACGTGATTTCGATGGGTAGCTGTGCGAATGGCGGTGGTTACTATCACTATTCTTATTCTGTGGTGCGCGGGTGCGACCGTATTGTGCCGGTGGATGTGTATGTGCCGGGCTGTCCTCCAACCGCCGAAGCGCTGATGTATGGCATTATGCAGTTGCAGAAAAAGATTCAACGTACCGGAACAATCAAGCGATAAGCCATGAAAGAAACATTAGACGAACTGGGCGAATATATTGCATCGAAGTTGCCTGTGCAGGTGACAGGGTTTGTGTTTGAGCGCGATGAGCTGACCATTCATGCCGAGCGAGAAGGCGTGCTGCGTGTGTTGTCGTTTTTGCATGATGATGCGAATTGCCTGTTTAAGGTGCTGGTGGATTTAACTGCGGTGGATCACCCTGAGCGTGTGGGTGAGCGTTTTGACGTAGTCTATCATTTGCTGAGCATTAAGCATAATCAGCGTATCCGTGTGAAAGTGAAAACCGGCGAGGAAACCCCGGTTGATTCGATTCATTCTATTTATCCAGCGGCCAATTGGTTCGAGCGCGAAGTGTGGGATCTGTATGGGGTGTATTTTGCCAACCATCCGGATTTGCGCCGTATCCTTACCGATTATGGGTTCGATGGGCATCCGCTCCGTAAAGACTTCCCGCTGACGGGCTATGTCGAGATGCGTTATGACGAAGAGCAGAAACGCGTGGTGTATGAGCCGGTGAAGCTGAAGCAGGCGTTCCGTAATTTTGATTATGCAAGCCCGTGGGAAGGTGATCCTGAATATGTGCTTCCGGGCGACGAGAAAGCAGAAGAAGGCGCGGCATGAAAAACGCAAAGCGTATGACATATTTTGTGATTATGGTGCTGGTGGGTGTACTGCTGGGCATGTATGTGCTGCCGCCCAAAGAGGAAGTGATTGTTGAAGAGGATGTCTATTCGGAAGAGATCCAGGAGCCATTCGAAGTGATGGATGAAGAGGCGATAGAGCGATGAGTGAAGTAGACATTAAAAATATTACGCTCAATTTTGGTCCGCAGCACCCTGCGGCGCACGGTGTATTGCGTCTGGTGCTGGAAATGGACGGCGAAGTGGTCGAGCGTGCCGACCCGCATGTGGGGCTCTTGCATCGCGGTACCGAAAAGCTGATCGAGCATAAAACCTATTTGCAGGCACTGCCGTATTTTGACCGTTTGGATTATGTGTCGCCTATGTGTCAGGAGCATGCCTATTCGCTGGCGGTTGAAAAGCTGCTGGGCTGCGATGTGCCGCTGCGCGGGCAATATATCCGCGTGATGTTCTCAGAGCTGACACGTATTCTTAATCACACGCTGAATGTCACCACGCAGGCGCTGGATGTGGGGGCTATGACGCCATTGTTGTGGATGTTCGAAGAGCGCGAGAAGATTCTGGAATTTTATGAGCGTGCATCGGGCGCGCGTTTCCACTCGGCGTATTTCCGTCCCGGTGGCGTGCATCAGGACATTCCGGCTGGCATGGAAGATGATATTGCCACGTTCTGCAAAGGCTTTGGCCAGATCATTGATGATGTGGAAGGGCTGTTGACCGAAAACCGTATCTGGAAGCAACGTACGGTGGATGTGGGTGTTATTTCGGCTGAAGACGCACAGGCCTGGGGCTTTAGTGGTGCGATGCTGCGCGGCTCAGGTGTGGCGTGGGATTTGCGCAAGGCCCAGCCATACGATGTGTATGACAAAATGGACTTTGATATTCCCGTGGGTAACCATGGTGATTGCTATGACCGTTATCTGGTGCGCATGGAAGAGATGCGCCAGTCGCTGCGTATTATTGAGCAATGTCTGGATAAAATGCCGGGCGGGCCAGTGGTAACGGAAGACCCGAAAATTGCACCGCCACGCCGTGCGCTGATGAAAGAATCGATGGAAGCGCTGATTCACCACTTCAAACTTTACACCGAGGGGTACCGCGTGCCGGAAGGTGAGGTGTATGCCGCAGTGGAAGCACCGAAGGGCGAGTTTGGTGTGTATATGGTGAGCGATGGCTCGAACAAGCCGTATCGTTGTAAGATTCGTGCGCCGGGATTCCCGCATCTGCAGGCGTTGGACTTTTTGAGTAAGGGCCACATGCTGGCCGATGTGAGTGCCATTATTGGTACGCTGGATGTAGTATTTGGGGAGATTGACCGCTAATGGGCGCAGGAAAACCAGTCGTAGAATTTGAGCAGCCAAGCAGCTTTGAGTTCACTCCGGAGAATGTGGAAAAAGCCAAAGCGCATATTGCGAAATATCCGGAAGGTAAACAGCAGAGCGCTGTGATGCCGCTATTGATGTTGGCGCAACGCCAAAACGGCAACTGGATTCCGGATGCCGCTATGCATGTGATCGCCGACATGCTGAGCATGCCTTATATTCGCGTGTTCGAGGTGGCGAGCTTCTATACCATGTATAATCTGTCGCC
>PBPD01000036.1 GCA_002725445.1 Rickettsiales bacterium | reverse complement strand
TTATTCTCATTGAATTTTTGATTACCGCACATTATTCTAAAGAACTGAATGAAATACAAGCGTAAATTGCACTAAAGGATAGAAATGCCACGTGGTGGAGTACGTCCGGGCGCGGGTCGCCCAAAAGGAACTGGCAAATTTGGCGAGAAAACGGTGCCTGTGCGCGTTCCCATGAGCATGGTTGAGGAGGTGCAGGCTTTTATTGAAGCGAAGGGATATAACGTACCATTGTTTTCATGCAAAGTAGCCGCTGGTGAGCCTGTATGGGCGGATGAACACATCGAGGATTACCTGCGCCTTTCCCCAGATATGGTGCGCAAGCAGGAAGATACTTTCTGCGTAACGGTGAGTGGAGAATCGATGCTTGGGGCGGGAATAAACCCGGGCGACATTC
This sequence comes from Rickettsiales bacterium, assembly GCA_002725445.1. Classification (GTDB taxonomy): domain Bacteria; phylum Pseudomonadota; class Alphaproteobacteria; order Rickettsiales; family UBA3002. Next base: position 13,775 of record PBPD01000036.1, on the reverse strand, counting down.
TTGTGGTAGACAGAGGTTTAAGAGCCTCTGATGGTAAAATAGTGGTAGCAGCAGTGGATGGTGAGCTGACAGTAAAACGACTCCAAAAAGCAAATAGTCGTGTTACTCTTTTGCCTGAAAACATTGCTTATGAGGCCATAGAAATAAATGAAGAAAATAATTTCCACATATGGGGTGTGGTAACTAGTATAATTAAATCAGCAAAATAAAGGTTTAGGAGAGCGGCATATGGAATCAGATGAAATCAAAAGCGACAAAATACTGGTTAAAGAGATATTCTCTAGCATGTGGTTCCGGGTTCCTGAGTATCAGAGGCCATATGTGTGGGGTGCTGATGAAATAAATGATCTGCTAGATGACATTTCCTACGCTATGCTGGAGAAACCAGATTCAGAATATTTTTTAGGGTCTTTCGTTTATCAATCCAAGTCTGCTAACCCTGTGGCTGGCAATCAATTTGACGAAAATGACTTGCTTGATGGTCAGCAAAGGATGACCACTCTTTTGCTACTATTTTCAGTTATAAGAGATATAGCGGCAAACCCAAAAGCCAAAGAAAGGTGCCAGCAGTGCATACTGCAGGAAGCTGATGAATACACCAACACTCCTGAACGCTCTCGGATAACTTTTTGTATTCGGCAAGATGCTCAAGATTTTATTGATGTGGTTGTTAAAGAGGTTGGGACTACCCAAAATGATGAATTGCTGGATGAATATAAAAAGTCAGGAAGTGATATTAGTATTCAAAATATGGCCAAAGCTATAGGTCACATTAAAAAATTCTTTTCTGATAACAAGAAAGTCGAGCCTGATCGATTACTGAAGTTTTTGCTTAACAATGTTTTGTTGATATACGTTTCTACTGAAAATCTAGACGATGCATTTCGATTGTTTACTATTTTGAATGATCGTGGCGTTCCTCTTCGTAATAGTGATATTTTGAAATCTATCAATCTCGGGGCATTAACTACCGAAGAAGAAAAAAAGAAGTACGCTAAACTTTGGGAAGATGCCGAAAGTGAGCTGGGTGAAGATTTTGATCGCTTCCTAAATTATATCCGCACCTTACTGGTAAAAGAAAAAGCTCGCCTTAATCTACTTCAAGAGTTTGAAGATAAAATTTACGAACCAAAAGAAAAAGAAAAAAGCACAGGCAAGAAGAAGCCGCCTTTGTTGGCCAAAGGCAAAGAAACATTCCAAATGGTGGAGAAATATTTAAAACTTTATAAGCAGCTATTTGACAGTTCAAATTATGATCTGACTGGCGATTTTAAGTTCGATAACCTTCTTAAAGTAATGAGCACTGGCTTGCCTTCGTCGGATTGGATTCCGCCACTATTGCGTTATTATGACAAGTTCGGGAGAACACGGCTTTACGACTTTCTGTTGGCCTTAGATAATAAATTTTCTGCAGATTGGGTAACACAAGAAACGCCTACCGCACGCATTGAAGCGATGAATACAGTAATTAAAAAAATTGATGAAGATGAAGCTACTGCAGACGATGTATTTTCTTCAGGCTGTCTAAATATCAATGATGATGACCTAAAACGCATGCTTGAGGGTAAAATTTATGGCAGACGTTTTGCTCGTTATATCTTATTGAAGTTAGATTATCTTTTCCAAAACCATGATCAAAAAATGCATTTTGAAACGCTATCTGTTGAGCATATATTGCCACAGAATCCAGAAGCAGAGAGCCAATGGGCCGCTGACTTTAGCGAAGATGAACGGTCTAAGGTAACAGACACGCTTGGCAACCTAGTATTAATTACACGACGTAAAAACACTTCGCAGGGGCGGCTTGATTACTCAGAGAAGAAAAAGCGCTACTTTGAAAAAAATATTGATACATGCCCAAACTCACTTCGCATCTTACAAAATTACGATCAGTGGACACCTGTTCAATTAAGTGCAAACCATAATGAGACGATCAATCGACTAATGAAGCATTATGGCGTTGTAGCTTCAAAAGCCGCTGCATAAGAGGGATTGTTTGGAAGAGAGGAACCTACCAGACTAGGTTTGGTTCTGCCCGTTTCTCTCCCTCTTGCTTCCACAGTGCTTCCATGGCATGATTTTGGGGTTAACCCGTGGCTGCGGGTTCCGGTAAAAGTATTTGAAATATAAAGAAAAAATTGGTTGCGGGGGTAGGATTTGAACCTACGACCTTCAGGTTATGAGCCTGACGAGCTACCGGGCTGCTCCACCCCGCGTCACTGATAGGATGCGCAGATTTAGACTATTAGTCGGCGCAATGCAAGCCCTAAGGACAGGTTTTTGACTTATTTACGAATAATAACGCAAATGGGTCGTCTGACGAGGCATGCGGATATCTATCCACGCGGATGCGAAGCCTCCCGCTATCACGCCAAACAGCATGTGCTGCAAGAAGGTGAAGGCAGGATACCAGCCACTGGCGGCCACATATAGCGGGTTGAGCGTGGTGTGCATGACAGCACCCAAACCAAAGAATCCCCAGCCTATGAGCGGCGATACGATCAGCATCATTGCCAGCCACATAATGCCGCCAAGCATCACGCCTTTGCCAAGAGATAAATTGTGCGGTGAAAGCGCCACCATGGTAATGACTGCAGCAATCGCATAGCCATAATGCAGCATAATGCTGGCACTACCGCCATTGAAGCCTTGTGTTAGCAAGAACGCTTCTGCTGGCATAAGGTTGAACGGCGCAACGCCCAAGGCAATGGCTGCACTTGTTGCAAATTGCACTAAAAATGCTGCTATGAAGCCGATAATGACTGCCTGAATCCATTGCATAACCGAGTCCTTTTTCTTCTTTTATAGCGACATAGCAGTAAATTAGTCAGATGTCCAAATGAATAAAATGATAAAAAACATGTAAAGGCAAAAGCTAGATGCTTGCCCTCTGCGGTACGATTGATTATGACTGTGTTGCCGGATGGGTGGCTGAGTGGTCGAAAGCGGCGGTCTTGAAAACCGTTGGGCGTTTGCGCGTCCCGGGGGTTCGAATCCCTCCCCATCCGCCATCAGACAAACGATTCATCCTATGACAACACTTCGCCTCATCTATGGGCCTGACCCTATTTTCAAACAGACGGCCGCGCCGGTAAATGCGTTTGACGATGCGCTTCGTGCAACCACAGAGGCCATGTGCAAGGTGATGTATTCTGAGAAAGCAGTCGGATTGGGCGCGAATATGGTAGGGCTGCTGCAGCGTATCATAGTGGTGGATTTGCAAATACAAGCCGAGCGCGCGCCCATGGTGATGGTAAATCCGGTTATTGAGGCACGCTCGGAGGCCGTGCAACGTTTTGAAGAAGGCTCGATCAGTTTTCCGTTTATCTCTGCGGAGATCGAGCGCCCCGCCGAAATACGCCTCACCTATCAGGATATCAACGGCAACACGCAGCCAATGCAGGCCGAAGGATGGTTAGCCACTGTGATTCAGCATGAGATCGATTATCTGGATGGCGTGGTATTCCTGGATTATCTGTCGAAAACCAAGCGTGACATGTTACTGCGCCGCATGCAAAAGCAGATGCGCGCCCACGGCATTCGCTAAATTTTTACCGCTTATTGACCGCTGCTTACCAAACAGCTCACGCCACGGCGTCGCAACTGGTCGCATAATTGCTCTGCGTTGCCGGCTACAGCGTAAGGCCCGGTGCGCAGACGGAATTGTGCACGGGTGCTACTGCTAAGCGCCGGACTCATGATGTTACGTTGCAAACTGCCAAGCAACTGCGGGTGCGCTTGCTGCAGCTGCTGCCAAGCAAGCTCGGCCTGCCCCGGGGTCACGTAAGAGCCTAACTGCACCCAGTTAGTAGCGCGCGACGCACCCAGTGTATTTGGGCGCAACCCATTTGCATAACGCTGGTCGTAACGACGATAGGTCTGGCGATAACGTGGCGTGTTAGCCACCGCTGAGGTACCAAGATCCGATACGACGCTACAGCGCAGATTATTTAGCGGCAAGGCATTACACATTTGCGTAATGTAGTTGGCCGTTTCAAATGGCCCAATGCGCAACGACACACGTGCTGCACGGCTGGAGTTCAACTGATAAGGCCGCGTTACACGCACACGGACGGGCGGAAATTCTGGATTAGCCAGGCGGAATTGCTCCCAGTAAGACAGCGCGGATTGCTGATCCCGGAAATAGCTCACCTGTGCCCAAAGCGTTTTCTGACGCAGGTTTTGACTAGGTAGGCCAGCACGCAAGGCTGCTTGTGCGGACACGGTTTGAATCCGCGGTTGAGGTGCAGCCTGCTCGCTAAGCGGCACTCGGATAGCCTCTGCCACATCTACATCTGCGCCACTATTAGCCGCTGCAGGCCGCATGTCGTATTGCGGTGCGGGCTGAGGGGCTGGTTGTGGAACTGGTTGCTGAAGCTCAGCCAATGTGCGTGGTTGGCGCTGGTCGATCGGCGGCGTGGTGCCAAGTGCGCGTACCGTGCTAACCGCGGCAGGCGCTGGCGGCACTGCTATACGTGGACTGTCTGGCACATCACGGCGCGCCATTTGTGGCGCACGTGGGGCAGGCACTGGCGCATTGAGTAGCGGTGAGGTAGCAGCCTGCCCTGAGCTATCAGGTGGCGGCGGCAAACGATAGGCTGGCTCTGCATTCGCAGCTTGCACTGGCGCAGGTATTGGCGCAGGCGGCGCACTGCGCTGCGGCGTCATAATTGGGCGTGGACGTTGCGGCTCCTGCACCTCCGGCTCGAGTTGCAAAGGCTGCAATGCCTCATTGCTGGCGGCGGGCTGCGTGTTGATCAGCGCACGATCCAGCGCCTGATTGATCTCACGTGCATCAGCTTGCTGCTGCTCGGCCTCATCATCACCACCAAAGGGCCAGAAACCCGAGAAGAAACCCTCTTCTTCCTCGGTATCGCTGCTAATATCGTACGCGATATTCGGAGGTGTTGGGCGCGACACTTCAGGAATCGCTGGAATCTCTGGCACTGCCGGCGCAATACGTGGTGCATTTACCAACGTTGTGCCTGCCGCATTTGTCGCTGAGCGCGCAGCAACGGATGCCGCCTGCGAGGCTGCAGCAGATGCTTGCGTGCGCGGATCTGTTTTAATTGGCAAACGTGGTGTGGACGCACTGTCGGCCTGCATCGTGCCCGCCGGTGGAAGCACCATAGCGGTTTCAATCACGAAACATTCGTCGCCACGCTGCAATAATTGCGAACAGATTGCCTGAGCCTGCTGACGCGTGCCAAGCGGGCCCGCCTGTGTACGATAAACGGTGAAATTATCCGGCGGCAACGTCACCTCACGCAAACGTGGGCTCAGATTACCAAGAATCGCGGGATTGGCATTTTTCAGCGATTGCCAGCGCTGTTGCGCCTCATTTTCGGAATCAAAAGAACCAAGCTGCACCATGAAGACGGTCTGGGTTTGCGCACTGGCAACGGCACCACTAAGCATAGCCACACAAAGGCCTAAAGCCGCATACTTCCCAACCATTCTCTGCATTGCGATCTAGCTAACCCACTGACGTTTTTGTTCTTCACACATGCTGCTGCCGCTATCTGCGCACACCGATAACTCTAGAATTATCGATTCATATACTATGGTCTGACAAAGGGCAAAGGTAAATTTTCGCTTTTCAACAATCTAGCGCGTGTTTTTTGCATGGTGCTTCATGCTGGGCAGCCGCAGCCTATTCCACTTGCGCGCGCGTGCGCGCACTGCTATGAGAGCGGCATGGTTGATTTTACACAAAGCAAAGCATGGCCCATTCAGGAAGCATTGGCGCTGGCAAAACGTTTTGAAAACGCGCCGCCTGAAAAAGGCTATGTGCTATTTGAAACGGGCTACGGACCGTCGGGCCTGCCGCATATTGGCACGTTTGGCGAGGTTGCACGCACCAGCATGGTGCGCCATGCGTTTGAGCAAATTTCGGATATCCCTACCAAGCTGTTCTGCGTGTCGGATGATATGGACGGCTTGCGCAAAGTACCGGAGAATATCCCGAATGCCGACATGGTAGCCGCACATTTGAATCAGCCGCTAACCAAAGTGCCCGACCCTTATGGCACACATGAGAGCTACGGGCATCACATGAATGCCAAGCTGCGCGCATTTCTGGATACATTCAATTTTGACTATGAATTCAAAAGCGCGACCGATCTCTATAAAGACGGCACCTATGATGCGATGCTGAAAGTGGCGGCGCAGCGCTACGAAAAAATTATGAAGCTGATGCTGCCTACACTGGGCGAAGAGCGTCAGAAAACCTACAGCCCGTTTCTGCCTATTTCACCAAAAACAGGCGAAGTGTTGTATGTGCCGATGAAACATGTGGACGGCGAGGCAGGCACCATCACCTTTGACGATCCGGATGGCGAAGAAATCACACTGCCAGTGACCGGTGGTAATGTGAAGATGCAATGGAAGCCTGATATGGGCATGCGCTGGGCAGCGCTGAATGTAGATTATGAAATGTATGGCAAAGACCATCTGGTTAACGGCAAGCTCTACTCGGCGATCTGCAGCATTTTAGGCGGCACGCCGCCGCAGCAATTCTCGTATGAGCTGTTTCTGGATGAAAAAGGCGAGAAAATTTCCAAATCCAAAGGTAACGGCCTGACGATTGATGAATGGTTGCGCTATGCGCCGCAACAAAGCCTGTCGCTGTATATGTATCAGGCACCACGCAAAGCGAAGCGCTTGTATTTCGATGTGATCCCCAAACATGTGGATGAGTATATTACGTGGATTAATAAATACCGCGAGCAGGACGCCCAAGCCTGGCTGGACAACCCCGCATGGCATATCCATAGCGGCAATCCGCCCAAGCTCACCATGGAAGGCCTGACCTTCAATCTATTGCTGAATCTGGCAAGCGCCTGCAATCCGGAAGATAAGTCGGTGTTGTGGGGCTTCATCAGCCGCTATGCGCCCAACGCGTCGCCGCAAGGCAATCCATTCCTCGATCAGCTGGCAGAATATGCGGTGCGCTATTACGACGATTTTGTGAAGCCAGAAAAGCAATACCGCACACCGAACGACGCCGAACGCGCCGCCTTACAGGATTTGAAAACCGCTATTGAAGCGCTGCCGGCTGATGCCGATGCGGACACTATTCAGACCGAAGTGTTCAGCGTGGGCAAGGCACATAATTATGAGAATCTGCGCGAATGGTTCAAAACCCTTTATGAAACCCTGCTCGGCCAGAGCCAGGGCCCTCGCATGGGCTCGTTTATCGCGCTATATGGCCGCAGCGAAACAGTGAGTTTGATTGATCGTGTCCTCTCCGGCGAAAATCTTGCAGCCTGAATCGAGCCTGCAACCCATCGATGATGTCTATGCCTTAACGCAGAATTATGATGCGTTTATTGTCGATTTGTGGGGTGTAATCCATGATGGCACGCATCTGTATGACGGCGCTGACCGCCTGCTGCGAGGCATTCGTGATGCAGGTAAAACCGTTATTCTACTGTCCAACGCACCGCGTCAGGCGCATAAAGTGCAGACCGTGCTCGATAGGCTGGGCTTAGAACGTGACTTCTATCAGCAGATTGTGACCTCCGGTCAGGCCGCGCACGACTATCTGCTCAACACCGACAAACATGGCACACGCTATTATTACCTGGGCCCTGAGAAAGACCTCGATGTGCTAGCCGATCTCGATTATGAGCAGGCGCCGATTGAAGAGGCTGACTTTGTGTTGAATGCGGGCTTTGAATATGACTATCAACCCGAGGAAGAAGCGCTGCCATTATTGAAAAAACTGAAAGCACACAACGTGCCCTTCATCTGCATCAACCCCGATATTGAGGTGGTGAAGCAGGATGGCAGGCGTCTGCTATGTGCAGGCCATGCGGCCCGCACCTACCGCGATATGGGCGGCGAAGTCATGTATTTTGGCAAGCCATTCCCCGCTATTTATCAGGTGTGTTTTGATGCAATCAACGCAGACAAATCACGTATTCTGGCTGTAGGCGATAATTTGCACACCGATATTGCAGGCGCAAACACGGTTGGCATCGAAAGCCTGTTGATTACAGGCGGCATTTTGCTGCAACAGCTGGGAGAAAAGCCGCAAGCGGACGATTTGCAGCCACTCTGTCAGGAAATGAGCGCCTGGCCGACCTATTTCGCGCCACGCTTTACGCTAGCGAAGTAGCCCCTCGAAAAACGTAATCATCTCTTCGTCGGCCCAGTCTAGCTCGCCTTCCAGCTTGGCAATCTGCTTGCCTTCTGGCGTAATAATATAGCTCACTGGCAGCCCACGCAAATTAAGCACCCCAAACGCCTTCATGTTGCGATCTACATAAATGGGCAGATTATCGATGCCGTTCTTCTCGTAAAACGGGCGAATCACCTCCGCGCCCTGCACGTCCTGCGACACGGCCACCACTTGCAACCCCTTGCCTTCAAAATGGGCCTGCAACTGCGATAAAGACGGCATTTCCTTTACACAAGGCGGGCACCAGGTCGCCCACATATTCAGCAGCACATACTCGCCCTTGAAGTCATCCAAGCTGACGGGCTTTCCCGCTGCGTCGTAAAATGTGATGGATTGCATAGGTGCCGGGGCGAAGGTTTGCACTGGCTGGGCTGTAGCTTGCTGGGCTGCAAACACGAGCAACATGAGCGAAAAAACCATTGCAGAAACACCGCCAATAGGCCACAACAGACGCCGAACGAGAGAGAATAATACCATGAATACATCACCTTCTGTTAATCCCATGTGGGGTGGGCATTATGCCAGCGGCCCCGACGAAGCGTTTGCCGAAATCAATCCTTCGATTGATATCGATAAACAGCTTTATGCCTATGATATAGAAGGTTCGATGGCACATTGCCAGATGTTGGAGGCACAAAAAATCCTGAGCGCAGAAGAAAGCGCTGAAATTCAAAAAGGATTACAGGCTGTCAAAACTGAAATCGAGGCAGGCAATTTCACCTTCCGGCCTGAGCTGGAAGATATTCACATGAATGTGGAGGCGCGGCTGAAGGAACTGATCGGTGATGTCGCAGGCAAACTGCACACTGCGCGCTCACGCAACGATCAGGTGGCCACCGATTTCCGCTTATTCATGCGCGATGCAATCGATAATTGCGACCAGCTGTTGCGTAATTTGCAAGCGAGCCTTATCGCACAAGCCGAAACGCATGCCGACACGATTATGCCCGGCTTCACCCATTTGCAGCCCGCGCAACCTATCACCTTTGGCCATCACCTCATGGCGTATGTCGATATGTTTGCGCGCGACCGTGCTCGTCTGGCCGATTGCCGCAAGCGCACCAACATCTGCCCGTTGGGTGCAGCAGCACTGGCTGGCACCTCCTTCCCGATTGACCGCCATGCCCCCGCCGAGAAACTAGGCTTCGCCGCCCCCGCCACCAACTCACTCGATGCCGTGTCAGACCGCGACTTTGTACTGGAATTCCTCTCAGCCGCGTCGCTCTGTGCAATGCATCTGTCGCGTTTGAGCGAAGAGCTCGTAGTCTGGACTTCACCACTGATCGGCTTTGTGAAACTATCCGAAGGCTTTACCAGTGGCAGTTCGATCATGCCGCAAAAGCGCAATCCGGACGCCGCCGAATTGGTGCGCGGCAAGATTGGGCGCATTGCAGGCAATTTCAACGCCCTGCTGATGACCATGAAGGCTTTGCCATTGGCCTATAATAAAGACACGCAGGAAGACAAAGCCCCCGCATTTGACAGCTATAATGAACTGCGCATGTGCCTGCTGGTAACCACCGGTATGATTGCAGGCCTCACCCCTAATACCGAGCGCATGAAAGAAGCGGCGCAGTCCGGCTTTAGCACTGCTACCGATCTGGCTGACTGGCTGGTACGCGAGTTAAACCTGCCCTTCCGCGACGCCCACCACGTAACGGGCGCCATTGTGCGTTTAGCCGAAAGCAAACAATGCCGTCTGGACGAGCTGTCTTTGAGCGATATGCAGGGTGTGGACGAGCGCATTAGTGACGATGTATTTAACGTGCTGAGCGTTGAACATTCGGTGGCCAGCCGCACAAGTCTTGGCGGCACGGCACCGGAGAATGTACGCAAAGCCATTGCTGCTGCGAAGGAGGCTCTATAATGACACGCTTTATATTTATGGTTTGCGCTGCTTTGCTAGCACTGTCAGCATGCGGTATTAAAGGCGAATTGAAACGCCCCAGCGAAATTAAAGCAGAAGAGAACGAGGCGCGCTAATGGATCATTTTGCGTATAAAGACGGCGTCATGCACGCCGAGGATGTGGCGCTGCCTGCATTGGCCGAAGCTGTGCAAACCCCTTTCTACTGCTACAGCACCGCCACGCTTGAACGGCATTTCAACGTGTTCCGTGAAGGCTTAGGCATCGATGATGCGCTGATTTGCTTTGCGGTGAAAGCCAACAGCAACCTCAACATTCTCAAAACCCTTGGCAATGCCGGATCAGGTGCCGATGTTGTATCGGAAGGTGAGATTCGCCAATCGCTGGCCGCGGGCATTCCCGCCAACCGTATTGTGTTTTCAGGGGTCGGCAAAACCCGTAGCGAAATGGCCTATGCACTGCAAGAACGCATCTTTCAGTTTAATATCGAGTCAGAGCCCGAGCTGGAAGCCTTAAATGAAGTAGCGCTCAGCCTGAATGTCAAAGCTCCCATTGCCGTGCGTGTAAACCCGGATGTGCTGGCAGAAACCCATGCCAAAATCTCGACCGGCCACAAAGAAAGTAAGTTCGGCATCGCGATTGATCAGGCCTCCGAATTTTACCGCAAAGCATCCGAGCTGAAAGGCATCAAGGTGCAGGGCGTATCGATGCATATCGGTTCGCAACTGACGTCACTAGAGCCTTTCCGCAAAGCCTATCTGAAAGTACGCGTGCTGGTGGAAAGCTTGCGTAATCAGGGGCATGACATTACCACGCTGGACCTTGGTGGCGGGCTGGGTATTCCCTACGACAAAAGTGCAGGCGATCCGCCTTCGCCAGCTGAATATGGCAAAATTGTGCGCGAAACCGTTGGCGATTTAGGCTGCCGTTTGGTGTTCGAGCCCGGCCGCTTGCTGGTGGGCAATGCGGGCATTCTGGTCACGCGCGTAATCTATGTTAAACGTACGGCCACTCGCATTTATGTGATTGTGGATGCCGCGATGAATGATCTATTGCGCCCTTCACTGTATGAAGCCTATCACGATATTGTGCCTGTGCAGGAGCCGGGCGAGAAGGCGTTTGTAACGCCCGTAGATATCGTAGGCCCCGTGTGTGAAACCGGCGATACATTCGCCGAACAGCGTAGCATTGCATTGCCCAAAGCGGGTGAGTTGCTGGCTTTCCGTTCAGCTGGTGCGTATGGTGCGGTGATGGCGTCCAGCTATAATAGCCGCCTTGCCAGCCCGGAAGTGATGGTGCGCGGCGACCAGTATGCAATCATCCGCCCACGCCCTGACTATGACGCGTTGCTGAAACGTGATGTTATCGCCGACTGGTTTTAATCACGCGGATGATAGTCTAAGCCGATTTAGTGAATATCGAGGTAACCGATAAAGGGTAGCTCGCGGTAGTGATTGCCATAATCCAAACCGTAACCTACTACAAATTTATCGGGAATGCGGAAGCCGACAAAGTCTGCTTTCACGAGCTTGTCCAACTTGCCCGGTTTTTCGAGCAACATGCACACTTTCATTTCCGACACGCCGCGTTCTTTCAGCATGTTCATGGCAAAATCCAGAGTGCGCCCTGTCTCCAGAATATCATCCACAATCAGCACATGGCGGTCTTTTACATCTTCAGTCAGGTCACGATTGACCGTCACTTCGCCTGAACTTTCTGTGCCTTTGTAGCTGCTGAGCGTCATGAAGTCGATCTGTGGCTGCACGCCGATACGGTACAACTCGCGCACCAGATCAGCCGTAAACATAAAGCTACCACGCAGCAACGATACGATCATCAGATCATTCGGCATGACGGCTGCAATTTCATGCGCCAGCGCCTCAATACGTTCATGGATTTCTTCTTCGGTGTAGAGCACCGGAATAGTAGTTTCTTGCACGTGGCCTCCTTTGTTATGGCCGCAACATTAGTTGCACACCATTGCCTAAGTCCAGCACCAATTCGGCCACGCGGTCAGTAAATGCCGTATCCAGCTTGCTGGCTTTGAATGGGTAGGCATCACCCGGCTGCAATATGGTGTTGTCTGCTTCATACTCGCGCGAAATCAGCACCTCGCCATTGGCGTCCACGATGGCGGCACGCAACACTGGCACCTGGCGCGGTTCGTCTGACTGATTCACAATCAGCCCCTCAATCACAAAACGTGCATGCGTACGCGAGGCACGTTGACGCGCTTCCACATCGGCCAGCACCAGCCCGTCTGTATTGCTCATACCCAGCACGTCATACACCGGCTGCAGGCTTGGGGCTAATATGTCACGGAACGTGAACAGGCCGGTCACTATGACGGCAATTATCAACACCACGCAAGCAAGCTTCCACATGCCTGAACCGGAAATATCATCCTCTGGCGCGAGTGCGGGTGCCTGAAAATTGGGGACGCCAGCCTCTTCTTCGGAAATACCATCAAAATTAGGTAGCGAATCCACCTGCACGGGTGCGGGCTCATCCTGTGCGCTGGCTACATCTAATGCCTCGGTCTGCATATCTTCTGCAGGCTTCGACTCCAGACTTGGCCCCGCATCTGCCGCTGCTTCTTTAGCTTCTTCTTTTTTGATTTCTTTTTCGGTTGGGGGATCAGCATGCCATGTGTTGCCACAACTGGCACAGCGTACCGTACGCCCATCCGGGCGCAGCAAATCATTATCTACTAAAAAGCGTGTCTTACATTGATTACATTCAAGAATCACGTCTTCGCTAGCCCCCTTTGGCGAAAATCATTCGCTATTATACCTTTGCTTGGTTATAACCAAATAGCAACAAATAATCGAGTAAAACCACTATGATTCGCTGTCGCAACATGTCTTTTGAGTATGTGCCGGGAAAAGAGATACTCAAAAATGTCTCTATGCATCTGACGCCCGGCTCTTTTACGTTTATTGCCGGGCCAAGTGGAGCGGGCAAAAGCTCGCTATTAAACCTGCTATCGCTGTCGCTCAAACCAACGCAAGGGCGGCTAGAGCTGTTTGGCGAAGATGTCACACTGATGGGGCACGACACTCTGCCCGACATTCGCCGCAAAATCGGCACAGTGTTTCAGGATTACGCGCTGCTAGATCATTTAAACGTGGCCGAAAATGTTGCACTACCATTGAAAGTGATGGGCGAGTCACGCGCCACCATTCGCGATAAAGTCGCGGAACTATTGGAGTGGGTAGGACTGGAAGAGTACCACCATGTAAAGCCGCCCCACTTGTCAGGCGGTCAGAAACAACGCGTCGCTATTGCGCGCGCGGTCATCAATCAACCGCTATTGCTGTTGGCCGACGAACCTACCGGCAATCTGGATAGCGAACTAAGCATGCGCTTTATGCGCCTGTTCACAGCACTCAACAAGGCTGGAACAACCATCGTATTTGCCACGCATGATGAATATCTGATGTCGCATTTCGACTTCCCCACCCTGTATGTACGCAATGGTCAGTTGCAACGCGGCCGTCGCCCCTAAGCGTTAAGCATTCAACAACGCATCTGAAGCTGTTTCGATCTGGTGCTGGATACGTTTGCGGCACGTAGCGGCGTCTAATGGCTCGGTGATGGCTGGCAGTATGTGAAAGACTGCCCTGCCCGGCTTTTTGGTAAAGGCATTGCGCCCCCAAAACATCCCGGTATTGAGCGCAATTGGCACCAGCGGGCGCTTCAACACTTCGTGCAACACCCCCAC
>PBPD01000035.1 GCA_002725445.1 Rickettsiales bacterium | reverse complement strand
TGTGTTGCGGGCTAGCCGCGATTCCACCAGCCGCGACGTTTCGGCTTTTTATCCTCTTCGTCATTATCGGCTTTGGTGGGCTCTGTTGCTTCGCGCGCTTTGGCCAGTGCCGATGCCGTGTTTTTAGGGGCGGGCTTGTCGCCTGCCACTTCTTCACGAATTTCTTCGGCACGTTCTTTTATTTCGACGATCTTTGGCGGCTCGGTGTCTGCGTCGTCGCCAGACTTCGCATCATCCGATTTCGTCTTGGCAGGGGCTGGCTTGTCCTTGCCTTCATCGTCTTTCTTTTTGCTGGTGCGGCGACGTTTCGGCTTTTCATCTTTGGCCTTTTCGTCCTTGGCGCTGTCGTCCGATGCGGCTGCATCGTCCTTCTTGTCGCCATCGTTTGCATCCGCCTTATCGTCTTTTTTGCGGCCACGGCCACGGCCACCACGGCGGCGCGGCTTTTTATTCTCGCCGTCCTTATCGCCTTTGGCCTTATAGTTATCGTCCTGCTCATCCGACGTGTCGTTATCGTTATCGTCGTCATTATCCGCATCGTTATCGTTGTTGCGGGAGCGGTTGTCAGGGCGATTATCGTTCGATGATTTATTGCGACGGCGGCCACCACGGCGGCCACGGCGGCGCTTGCCACGGTCCTGATTGCTCGAGGTGTCGTGGACATGCTCTTTGCCGTCTTCGGTTACTTTGATAATTTTGTAGTTGCCGACCAGCAGGCTGCTATCAATCTCTATCAGAATTTCCAGATCATATTCGTCTTCGATCTTGCGCAGGGTTTCGCGCTTATCGTTGAGCAAATGCAGTGCTGCCTCGCTGTAGGTCTGCACGCGAATGGTTTCATATTCGCGCATGGTGGCTTCTTTTTCGATGATACGGATGATCTGAATTGCCACCGTTTCGACCGACTGGATGAAGCCTTGCCCTTCACAATGCGGGCAAATTTGCGAGCTGGCTTCCAGAATGTTCGGACGCAGGCGCTGACGCGACAGTTCCATCAAGCCGAAGCTGGAAATACGGCTGACCTGAATTTTGGCGCGGTCATGCTTGAGTGCGTCTTTCATGGCGCGCTCTACCTGACGGCGATGGCGGCCATAATTCATGTCGATAAAGTCGACCACAATCAGCCCGGCTAGATCGCGCAGGCGTAGCTGGCGTGCCACTTCGTCTGCGGCTTCCAGGTTGGTCTTGATTGCGGTTTCTTCCACGTTGCGTTCGGTGGTGGAGCGGCCGGAGTTCACATCAATCGAGATGAGTGCTTCGGTGGGTTGCAGCACGATCGAGCCGCCCGATGGCAGCTTGGCGCTTGGCTCATAAATGCAGGCGAGCTGGTCTTCCACGTCATAGGCATAGAAGAGCGGCAAATCGTCTTTATGTTGTTTCACGCGCGGGGCGTGGCTTGGCATAAGCATTTTCATGAACGACTTGGCCTGTTTGTAGGCCGCGTCGCCATCCACCCAAATCTCTTCCACATCGGCGGTGTAGAGGTCGCGGATGGAGCGTTTGATAATGTCGCCTTCCTCATAGATGAGGGCAGGGGCGGTGGATTGCATGGTGTCTTCGCGGATCTGGTTCCACAATTTGATCAGATATTCGTAGTCGCGCTTGATTTCCGCACGCGTGCGGTCGATGCCCGCAGTACGAATAATTGCGCTCATGCCGCGGCTGTCTTTCAAGTCGGCGGCAATCTTTTTCAGACGCTTGCGGTCTTCGCCATTGCCGATTTTGCGCGAAATACCGCCCGCTTTTGGCGAGTTAGGCATCAGAACACAATAGCGGCCAGCCAGCGACATATAGGTTGTCAGCGACACGCCTTTATTACCGCGCTCTTCTTTGATGACCTGCACCAGCATGATCTGGTTGCGCTTGATCACTTCCTGAATTTTGTAGCGTTTAAACGACTTGCCTTTGCGGCGGTGTTTCGGTGCTTCGGCGATATCATCTTCGCCGCTTACTTCCTCAACATCATCTTCTTCGTCTTCGTCGTCGCCATTATCGCCTTTTGGTTCGTCATCATTGGCGGGCTTGCCTTTTTTACGCGATGATTCGTCGTTGCTATCGTCTTTTGCGTTTGCATCATCGGTTTGTTCATCGGTGTTGGAGGTGTCGTCATCATCCTCCACCTTGTCCGACTTCACCACTTTGTCGCCAGCCTTTGCGGCGATGGTGGTGTTTTCGTCCTTGTCGTTATCGTTGCTCGACTCTGCAGACTCGTCGTTATTCTGTCCGTTCTCGTTATCGCTATCGTTATCATTGTCATTATCACGGTTGCGATTGCGGTTGCGTCCACCACGGCGACGTCCACGGCCACCACGGCGGCCACGGCGTTGCTGACGTGCTTCTTCTGCAGCTTCCTCTTCGGCTTCGGCCGCTTCGGCCTCGGCTTCTTCTTCGTCAATCAGACGCTGACGGTCTTCGGTAGGAATCTGGTAATAGTCGGGGTGAATCTCCGAGAAGGACAAAAAGCCCTGTTTGCCGCCGCCATATTCTACAAAGGCTGCCTGCAGCGAAGGCTCAACGCGCGTTACTTTCGCCAGATAAATATTGCCTTTAATCTGTTTTTTCGCGGCGGTAACAAAGTCAAATTCGTGGATTCGGTCGTCATCTGCAATTACCACACGGGTTTCTTCCGTGTGTAATGCATCGATAAGCATACGTTTGGTCATGTGTTTGTTCTCCATCCCAGAGAACACACTATTGTGGGAGTAGGAAAGGCAGAGCGGCGTGGTTTAAGCGCCGGTTGCAATCCCCGGCGAATCACCTGCTAACGCGATATAACAACTTTGGCATGACGCCCCGCAATGCGGGGATAGAAGCCCCGGGGCGTTGAATGTTAATTCTGTTGTTCTCTCGTAAGGCGCGTTCATCGCTGCCACTCTAATGTGTTCGGTTATATCAATACTTGTGCCGCTTCAGCCTTCAAGCATCCGGCGATGCGGCGGAATTCTTTGCTCAGGCACTCTTTGCCTTGCAGTTGCACTATAGCAGCTTTGCACAAGCGTACAATCCTTATTTCGATATTTATGGTTCACTTTTGCGCGGCGATTGCCTACAACCTTACTAAACAACAAGAAAACTGCCTTCCTGCATGCGATTTCCAGCTATAGCGTTGATTTTTATGGCTTTGTTGTGGCCCTGGCTTGCCCATGCCGCGCCGCAGGTTACGCGCGTGCAATTGCAAACAGGCAGCAATGCCGAGCGTATCTTACTACAAAGTCCCAACGAGCTGGAAGAGCAGGCGATCTTTACGCTTAGCAAACCGGAGCGGTTGGTTATTGATTTGCCGGCCTTGCAAAGCGGCGATGCGATCCGTATGCCTGCTGCTTACGACGGGTTTCTCATTCGCGATATTCGCTATGGCCGGTTTGACGATGATACCTCGCGCATTGTGGTGGACCTCAGTGCGCCCGCTACCATCATCAATGTCTACCGTGTGACACCGCCTGCGGGCCAGCCATGGCAATTGGCGATTGATCTGCAACCCGCCAGTGGCTATGCGCCCGACATTGCGCCTGCGCCTAAAGAGGCAGCCTATTCGCCTGCAGAAGCCTCGCGCATTTTGTCTGAGTCGGGCTTTGACTATATTCCCGTGCCGGTGCTCAAGCCTGAGGTGGCCGCGCGCGAAGCGAAAAAACCGATTATCGTGATCGATGCAGGCCATGGCGGCAAGGATGTGGGGGCAATTGGCCTGAGCGGGGTGTATGAGAAGCATATCACCATGCAATTTGCTAAAGCGTTGCGCACTGCTTTGTTGCGCACAGGTCGCTACCGCGTGGTGATGACGCGCGATAACGACCGTTATATCCTGCTGCACGACCGTGTGAAGCTGGCACGCGCCGCGCAGGGCGATCTGTTTATCTCGCTGCATGCCGATTCTAACCCCAACGCCTCAGCGCGCGGGCTATCGGTGTACACTTTGTCGGACGAAGCATCCGATGCGGAAGCGGCGGCTTTGGCTGCCCGCGAAAACAAATCCGATATTATTGCAGGCGTGGATCTTGCGATTCAGGACGAGGATGTAGCAAATATTCTCATCGATCTGGCGCGGCGCGAAACCAAAAATAAATCGTCCGAGCTGGCCGAAGAGGTGATTGGCAGTGTGCATCGCAAGGTGAATTTGCTGCCGCGGCCGCACCGTTTTGCAGGGTTCCGCGTGCTGAAAGCGCCTGATATTCCGTCGATTCTGGTTGAGGTGGGCTTTTTGTCGAACCGCAGCGATGAGATGTTGTTGCAAACCGCCGAATACCAAAGCCGGGTGGTGGAGGGGATTGCCAAAGCGATCGACGGGTATTTCCTCAACCATAGTCCGCGCTAGGCAGGTTAGTGCTGGCAGAAGCAAACAAAGTCGGGTAAACACACACATACATGCGCGAACTACTTAAAGGATTTCTACACGGGATAGCCTGGCTGGGAGCAGCGGGCATGATGGCTGGTATTTTCGGGTTTATCACCGTGATGCTGGTGTTCCAACATTATGCCGAAGACCTGCCCGATTTTGACCAGCTGGCCGACTACGATCCGCCTATTACCACGCGGCTTTATGCGGCGGATGGTAAGTTGCTGGCCGAGTATGCGCGTGAACGGCGCATCTTCCTGCCGTTGCATGCGATTCCCAAACGTGTGACCAATGCCTTTATCGCCGCCGAGGACCGCAATTTCTACACCCATCAGGGGGTGGACATTGTGGGGATTGGCCGCGCCGTGGTGAAGAACGTGAATAACATTGGCACGGGGCGTTCACTGGTGGGTGGTTCGACCATTACCCAACAGGTGGTGAAGAATTTTTTGCTGACCAGCGAGAAGTCGTTTGAACGTAAAATCAAAGAGGCCATACTCGCTTACCGCATCAGCAAAGTGTACAGCAAAGACAAGATTCTGGAGCTGTATCTCAACGATATTTATCTGGGGTTAGGCTCGTATGGTGTGGCTTCGGCTGCGCTGAACTATTTCAACAAATCGCTTGATGAGCTGAACGTGGAAGAGGCCGCCTTGCTGGCAGCTATGCCTAAAGCGCCTTCGCGCCTGAACCCGATTGCCAATTATGAGCGCGCAGAAGAGCGCCGTAATTATGTGATCGACCGTATGTATGAAGATGGCATGATTACACGCGAAGAGGCGGATAGGGCACGCTCTATGCCGATTGTGCTGCAAAGCCGTGATGAAACGGACGTTGCCGAAGCCGACTTTTTTGCCGAGGAAGTACGCCGCAAACTGGCCGATATGTATGGCTCGTCGGTGTTGTATGAAGGCGGGCTGACGGTGAAAACCACACTACAGCCCGACATTCAGCGCGTGGCCGATGAGGCGCTGCGCAACGCGCTGCTGGATTACGACCGCCGCCATGGCTATCGCGGGCCCGTTACACGTATGCCGGTTGTCGCCAATTGGAAAAACGACCTGCCCAAAGTGGTAGAAGAGCATTCCCCCACGTTGTTTGGTGACGAAACCGTGGCCGTGGTGTTGCAGGTGAAGGACGATCTGGTGCAGATCGGCACGTTAGATGGGAATATGGGCACGATCGGGCTGGATCAGTTGAAATGGGCGCGTGCCTATTTGTCGCCTACCAGCATGGGGCCTGCCATTAGCAGCGCTAAGGAAGTGCTGGAGCAGGGCGATGTGATTCTGGTGCGCCCGCTTGACGAAGGCAAAAATGACTTTGCGCTGCATCAGATTCCGAAAGTCAATGGCGCAGTGGTGGCGATGGATCCGCACACAGGGCGTGTGCTGGCCATGTCGGGCGGTTATGCCTATGGCAAGACCGAGTTTAACCGTGCTACGCAAGCGCGGCGCCAGCCGGGTTCGGCCTTCAAGCCCTTTGCCTATATGGCAGCGCTGGAGGCAGGCTTTACACCTTCTACGGTGATTATGGACGGGCCGGTGGAAATTTCGCAAGGGCCGGGGTTGCCGGTCTGGACGCCGCAGAACTATGACGGCAAATTCATGGGGCCAACCACCTTGCGGGTGGGGCTGGAGAAGTCGCGTAATGCCATGACCGTGCGGCTTGCACAGCTGATTGGTATTAGCCGCATTCTGCATGTGGCGCGCCGCTATGGCATTTACGACGAGATACCGCGCAACTATTCGGTGGTGCTGGGCAGTCATGAGACTACCCTGCTCAAACTCACCAATGCCTATGCGATGTTGGTGAATGGCGGTAAGAAACTGGAGCCTGCATTGATCGAACGTATTGATGACCGTAATGGCAGTATTATCTACCGTCGTGACACGCGCGATTGCGAAGGGTGCCTGCTGACAGGTGCTAGCTCGC
This sequence comes from Rickettsiales bacterium, assembly GCA_002725445.1. Taxonomy (GTDB): domain Bacteria; phylum Pseudomonadota; class Alphaproteobacteria; order Rickettsiales; family UBA3002. Next base: position 17,169 of record PBPD01000035.1, on the reverse strand, counting down.
TGGGCGATGTGACCCCACCGATTCTGCATGATGACCGCGAAATTGTGGCCGATGCCCGCATTGCCTATCAGGTGGTGTCGATGCTGGAAGGTGTGGTGCAGCGTGGAACGGGCGTGCGCGCACGCAAAGTGGGCAAACCGCTGGCCGGCAAAACTGGTACCACCAATGACAGCCGCGACACATGGTTTATGGGCTTCTCGCCTGATTTGGTGATGGGGGTTTATATCGGCTTTGACCAGCCTGCCAGCCTTGGCGATAAAGAAACTGGCTCACGCGTGGCATTGCCTGCTTTTGTTGAGTTTATGGACAGCGCATTGGCCGATACGCCAGCACGTCCTTTCCGTATTCCGCCCGGCATTCGCCAGATTCGTGTAGACCGTTCCACAGGTCTGCCGCCTAATCCCGCTATCCCTACCGACGGCGAGCCGATTACTGAATCGTTTGTGGTAGGTGGCAACATCTTCATTCCGCGCTTGCCGGGCGATCCTGAGCCAAGCGCGCAGGACACACAAACCGCTGCCCCTGAATTGCCGCAGCTGGAGTTTGAGGATGGGTTCTCGCCATATTCCACCTATGACCCGCGCACGCAAGCGCTGCAGGATGGCACCCAAATGATGAGCCCAGACGAATTGCAACGCCAGTTCCAACAGGGGCAGGAGGTGCGTCAGCCGCCGCAGGAAAACCCATTCGAGATGCGCAATCGCCGCGCGCCGCGCCGTGGTTTTTCCACCGAAGGCACCATCGATTACGGTACGGGCGGGCTGTACTAGGCATGTATAATTACGCGCAGGCAGGCCAACTAACACTTGCACAACGCCGCAGATTTACTACAACACAAAGCATGAAAGCTGAAACCACCGCATTAATCGACGAGATCAGGCAGAATCAGGATCTGCTGAGGAGGTTCCTTTGACTGGGATGCCTCGCTGAAACGTCTGGAAGAATTGAACATTCAGGCCGAAGACCCAAGCCTGTGGGATAACCCCGCCGAAGCCCAGAAAATATTGCGCGAGCGTACACGTTACGACTCGATCATCAGCAATTACAATGAGCTGGATCAGGCGGTTGAAGATGCGGTCGGGCTGATAGAGCTGGGCGAAGAAGAGGGCGATGAGGCCACCGTTGCCGAAGCCGAGGCCGAGCTGGCCAAAGCAGCGCGTAAAATTGCAAATCTGAAGACGGAATCCTTATTGTCGGGCGAGGCGGATGCCAATAACTGCTTTGTCGAGATTCATCCTGGTGCAGGTGGCACTGAAAGCAATGACTGGGCTGAGATGCTCTATCGCATGTATATGCGTTGGGCGAATGCGCATGAGCATAAAACCGAGGTGATTGACGAGCAGGCAGGCGATGAGGCAGGCATCAAATCGGCCACGTTCAAGGTGAGCGGCATGAATGCCTATGGCTGGCTGAAGACCGAGTCGGGCGTGCATCGTCTGGTGCGTATTTCGCCGTATGACTCTTCAGGTCGCCGCCACACCAGTTTTGCGAGCGTGTGGGTTTATCCCGAAGTGGATGATGATATCGACATCACCATCGAGGAGAAGGATTTGCGGGTGGATACGTTCCGTGCCTCCGGCGCAGGCGGGCAGCATGTGAACAAAACCGACAGCGCTATACGCATCACCCATATTCCCACCAATATTGTGGTGCAGTGTCAGAATTCGCGCAGCCAGCACTCCAACCGTGCGGCCGCTATGAAAATGCTGAAAGCCCGGTTGTATGAAGCCGAGCTGCAAAAGCGTGAGGCCGAGGCCGCTGCCACCGAGGCGAATAAGTCAGACATTGGATGGGGCAACCAGATTCGTTCCTATGTGCTGCACCCCTATCAGATGGTGAAAGATTTGCGCACCAACGTAGAAACCGGCAATACGCAGGCAGTGCTGGATGGTGACCTGGATGATTTTATGGCCGCCGCATTGGCTGACCGTGTGCAGGGTAAACGTAGCTAGTGCCTTGAAAGTGCGTATTTGTCACATATATTTTCATGAGAATTAGCCCAAAAAGGCTTTTGGCATATTTATGTTGCGGTATGATATGCTCAAACTAGAATATTTTTCGCATGGACAAGTTAGGAAAACCACGATTGGAACAACAACAAGAACAACGGATGACCTTTCGCCTGCTGTCGTATTGGCAGCGTGCACGTGGTGATAAGAAGTTTCCTTCACTGGCTGAAGTAGATATTAGTCAAATTTCCGAAGTCTATCATTTCACTTTCACCATCGAGTTGGGCGAAAATGAAGAAGAGCACCGATTCGTGTATTTTGGCCCCGCATTATCCAGCCAGTTCGGCGAGGATTATACCGGCATGGCGTTGTCGGATGCCGTGCAGGATCAGATCGTAAACAACACTATCGGTTTTTACCAAAAGGTGCTGGACGAGCGTAAGCCGTGTTCGGAATCTGCTGAGTTTTTCATGAATGGCAAAGAGGTACGTTATCGCAGTATCATCCTGCCATTGTCGGAGGACGGTGAAACTATCGACTTCCTGTTTGGCACCGCCAACTACAAAATCTTCGATTAGGTATGATTTAACTGCTTTCGGTATGGGGGCTAACCCATCCTATGAAGCGGACCAATTGGACTCAGTGAGCTAACTAAGCGTTGCCGAGGGCAGCGCCACGGCTTTGGCGTGCTTCGTCGATACCTTTTTGCAAATCGGTTTCGATGGCACGTAGCATCTCGGTTTTGTTCTCGATAGGGCCAGAGAAATCGCAATCATATTGCAGAATGCCTTTGTATTTCTCAAAGTTGGCTTCTTCGTGATAGTTCAGGCCGTACTGATTCAGGATGAATTTACCGCGATCGGTTTCCTGCGCCATAAACACCAGACGCTCATACGGTGTCAGCTTGTCTACGGTGTCTTGCGGCATGTGGAAACGAATATGCAGGTGGGTGTGGGGCAATTTGCCCTGACCGCTTGTGTCGGTGATGACTGCGTCTTCCACATCCACGCGGTCAAAATTGCGTAGGAAACGATTACGAATCACTTGCAGATGTGCCGGGTTTGGTTTGCTGCTGCTAGGTGCCAGAAAACCGCCATTGGGATCATTATCCACCGCGCCAGTCTGCGCTGGTTGTGGATGACCATAACGCGCGACATGGTTGCCTGCTGCTATTTGCGGGGTGCCCAGCTCGCTTTGCATTTGCGGGGTGGCGGGTTGTGCGCCTTGTGATACGGCTGTGTCAGCTGCGATGGTGTTCAAAGGATTCGTCATAATGCTAATTCGTTGTTACGTTGTTTTTGAGGTTATTTACTATTTCCACAGCTACAGTTGTAGCAAGGGAATGTGACAGCTTTATGACAAGAGCCAAGTTTTTTGATAATAATTCGCAATTAGCGGCAAATGAAGGGGTTATAGGCGCTCGCGCCAAGCTTATACTTGCTATCGTCCCTTATTTCGCGTATAACCTAGCGCCCTAGTTGGTTTTAGCTGGAAGCACATTTTATGAATAGTCTTGGACTGGATAAAGCACCTGGCGATACGCGCGTGGTGGTGGCAATGTCGGGCGGAGTGGATAGCTCTGTGGTGGCAGCGATGCTGCACGAGCAAGGCTATGAGGTGATTGGGATCACGCTTCAGCTTTATGATTATGGCGCGACGGTAGGCAAAAAGGGGGCATGCTGTGCGGGGCAGGACATTCACGATGCGCGCCGTGTGGCCGAAACACTGGGCATTCCGCATTATGTGCTCAATTACGAGAGCAAGTTCAAAGAATCGGTAGTTGAGGATTTTGTCGAAACCTATCTGGCAGGCGAAACGCCAATTCCGTGTGTGCGCTGCAATCAGTCGGTGAAGTTTAAAGACTTGTTGAAAACCGCGCGCGAGCTAGGGGCAGATGTGATGGCTACAGGCCATTATGTGCAGCGTGTTGATGCGAACGGCAAGGGCGAGTTGCGTTGTGGCGCTGACCCCGACAAAGACCAGAGCTATTTCTTGTTTGCGACCACGCAAGAGCAGTTGGACTTTTTGCGCTTTCCGCTTGGCGGTTTGCACAAAGACGAAACCCGCAAATTGGCAGAGAAGTTTGGGTTGGCAGTAGCCGACAAGCCCGACAGTCAGGATATCTGCTTTGTGCCGGAAGGTAACTATGCCAAGGTGATTGAGAAAATTCGCCCCGATGCGATGCAGCCAGGCGATATTATGCATATTGACGGGCGCGTGCTGGCGCAGCACAAAGGCATCATCAACTATACGGTGGGGCAGCGCCGCGGCCTTGGCTTTGGCATTGGCGAGCCGCTTTATGTGCTCAAGCTGGATGCAGAGAAAAAACGTGTGATTGTAGGCCCCCGCGAAGCATTGGGGCACACCCAATTCAGCATTCGCGAGTTGAACTGGCTGGATGGCGAGCGCACCGCATACGAAGATGTGCAGGTTAAGGTGCGTTCCTCGCAAAACCCTCTGCCTGCTGATGTGTCTATTTCAGGCGACGGCGCCGACATTACCCTGCTGCAGGTCTATGAAGGTATTGCACCCGGTCAGGCCTGCGTGGTCTATGATGGGGATCGCGTGTTGGGCGGTGGTTGGATAACCGGCCGTCATTTGCAACAAACCGCCGCTTAAGCGGAACGGCATGTATCTATAAGCGCGAGATTAGGCTTAGTGTAAGGTCGTCGCACAGCCGGTTGCCATCAAATATCCCCAGGCGCCTCAAAATAGCTTTGATAGCCTCATCCTGATAGCGTAGCACTTTATCTTGTAACCAGGGCGAGTTGGGCATTTCGCTCAGTTCACATAATTCTTCATCGTCAATCATGGTGTCTTCGACCGGGGTTTCTACCAGCGCATCACTATAGTTGAATAACGTGTCGCCCGTGTTGAAAGGAATGGTGCAAGCCGGGTATTCAGCCGCATCAGTAATGCCCAGCGGTATGCCGCGTGTGTCGAGCTGTTCAATGCTGCCGTTGCGGCGATGCAGCAGAGGAGGGGGCGCACCTGCGGCCGAATAGGTGAGGGTGTTGGCTTCTATGTCTATCACGCCGTAGAAGAAGGTCGCAAAGTCGCCTGTGCTTAAAATGTGCACCGCATGCGTGTTAATTTCTTCCACAAATTTACTGGGCTTGTCAGCGTAAGAATGGATGCCTTGCAACAGCATTTGCAGACGAAATGTGTTAATGGCCGCTTTCACGCCATGGCCAGCAAAGTCGCAGTGAAAAAATGCGACCTGATAATCATTAATAGGTTGCACACCCCATAGATCGCCACTGATTTCAGAGGAGGGCTCAAAATAGCCCGATACGGCCAGATTATGGGTGAAAGATAAATTGCGCATTGAATTAGTGCTAGGCATCAGCGCATATTGCATGTTGCGGGCGGCTTCCATTTCGGATTGGATACGCTCGCGAAAATCGTAAAGCTCTTCAAACGCATAGAGTTGACGCAGATGTAACGTCACCCGTGCGATAAGTTCCTTGGGATTGATAGGTTTCAGCATCAGGTCGCTGGCACCGGCCTCAAACGCTCGCAGGCGTTCTTCTGATTGGGTCATCGCCGTTTGAAAAATGATGGGCAGATGTAGCCATTTGGGTTCTTTGCGCACGCGTTTGCAGAAGGTAAACCCGTCCATTTCAGGCATGAGCAGATCAGAGATAATCAGCTTAGGCGTGGTGCGTTCCATAAAATACAGGGCTTCATAGCCATTGCTGGCTACCTGAATGTTTTTAAAGCCTTCATTCTCCAGTACGGCGCGTAATGCCTCCTGACCAGGGCGCATATCATCAACAATCAGAATAGGGGACGTGTATATCTGCTGAAAGAAGCGAGTATTCTGATCAAACGTGTTTGAGGACATGGCCGTTATCTCTTAAACCGTAAATGCAGCGAGCTGTTTTGCACAGACACCTCATCCGATAGGTGTTGTATTAACGTAGCGCCCATGCCATGTGCGCCTACCGCTATTTCTTTCTTTTCTGTGTAGGCATCTGTCGGGATGCCCGCCCCTTCATCAAACAACATGAACTCAATATACGCATCATCCCAGCTGATGTGTAGCGTTACATAGCGTTCGGCATAAAAGGGTTGCGCTAATCGCATGTCGATGAGGTTATAAAACTCTGCCATTGCCTCAGGGGTAGAGAAATTGCTTTCCATATTGAGGTTGCCATGCACGATGGCATTGGTGATGGCTTCATGCAGGGAGGTTTGTATTTCCTGCTTTGTGTCTTCATCCAGCCCTAGCATGCCATCCAGTACTTTCATGAGGTGCACGGCCATATGGTGCTGAAAAGCTGTTTTGGTGGTTACGGTTAATAGCAGGCTTTGCTCATGGTCGGGAAGATTTTCCAGATGGGTCCAGTTGATAGGCTGCGGGCCGATCTCTATCCACCCATTGACTGGCATATCCAAAAAGTCAGGTAGCTTGTCGGCCGTTCTATGGTCGAATACAAACACATGCAGATCATGTTTGCGATGCAGAAAATTCAGCTGGTCGAGCACCTTCTCGAGCTGGCCGAGTAGTGCAAGTGAAATATTCTGACTTTCTAACTGTATGTGCGCCATTAATTGATACAATCCGCTATCAGCGTAGGGTGAATAAAGCGCTGAATTTTGACAGGTTGAACATTTTTTCTACCTGACCTTGCGCGCCAGACAGCACGCATTTCATGCCTTTGCGGTCTGTCACGTCTTTGAGCAACAACAGCATGCCAAGTGCTGCCGAATCGATAAACTCCACATGATCAAAATGTATCACCAGCTCGTTATAGCTATTTTGTTCAAGGTCGTTTACCAATCCGCGAATGCTATTATTGTCGTGAAAGGTGAACTGGCCGCTCATTGTTACGTCCAATGTGTTACCTTCCGTTTTTTTCGTCATGTCCATGGGGAGTCTCCTATTTGCAGGCGGTCAATAAATGGGAAGAAATATGTTCAAGGCTAATCTCGGTGCTGCACGCCCCCGCTGCCTTGGCGGATTTGGGCATGCCATACACCACGCAGCTGGCTTCGGACTGGCCAACGGTGTGCGCGCCGGCATTGCGCATGGCCAGCAGCCCTTGTGCACCATCGGCACCCATACCCGTCAGAATTGCGCCCACTGCTTGCTTTCCGCAGGCCTCTGCCACGGAGTGAAACAGTACATCAACCGAAGGGCAATGCCCGCTGACAAGGTCGTTGCCTTTGACCTCGCAGGTGAGGCGGCCACCTTTGCGTACAACGCGCAAATGGGTGGAGCCGGGTGCAATATAGGCATGGCCGCTGGTGATGGGCAGGCCATCGGTGGCCTCCAGTACTTCCAGTGCGCATAAGCCGTTAAGACGCTTGGCAAAAGCCGATGTGAATAATGCGGGCATATGCTGCGTAATAACGATGGGCGGGCCATCGGCAGGCATGGTGCTTAGCACATCGCGCAAGGCTTCTACGCCGCCAGTCGATGCGCCAATAGCGATGAGCCATTTATGCGCGTCACCGCGATACGTCAGGTTGGTAGTTGTTTTGGCGAGGTTGGGCTGCACGCGTGAGCGCGCGGCCGCTTTCACTTTCATCACCAATTCTTTGCCGATTTTCTCCAGCTGATCACGCTCTTGCGGTTTGCTTACATAATCAACGGCACCCATTTCGAGTGCCTGGAGGGTAATGTCTGCCCCGCGTTTGGTGAGCGAGCTGGCCATAACCACAGGCATGGGGCGTAGCTTCATGATTTTTTCCAGAAAGCTCAACCCATCCATTTTTGGCATCTCAATGTCGAGTGTGAGTACGTCGGGATTTAGTTTTTTTATTTTCTCACGTGCCTCAAGAGGGTCACAGGCGGTGCCTGCTACCTCAATATCCGGATCGTTCGTCAGAAACTTGGTGAAAAGCTGTCGTATCAGCAGTGAGTCGTCTACGATGAGAACGCGTATTGGTTTTTTCACGCCCCCTCCTTTTTACGGTATATGGTTTTGCCGATAAGTTCGAACTTGTCGGTTACTTTGAATAAATTTTCTGAGTGGCCTACATAGAGCCATCCACGCGGCCTGAGCAATTTTGCATAGCGGTCAAACAACACGGATTGCGTAGGTTTGTCGAAATAGATTACCACATTTCGGCAGAAAATAATATCGAAAGGCCCTTTCATTGGCCATTGCGGCTGCAATAAATTGAGCGGCTTGAACGAGATATAGCGTGCAATTTGCGGCGACATTTGCGCGACTTCCTGCCCATTCTGTTGGATTTTTTTGGCATATTTGCTGCGTAGGTCTTTGGGGATAGCCTCCCAGTCCTGCATGCGGTAAATGCCTTCACGTCCGCGTTGCAGCATCGACGTGTCGATATCGGTGGCCAGTATCTTGCTATCCCAGCCTTGCTTTTGCTTCATGGACTCGGCAAGCACCATCGCCAGCGAGTAAGGCTCGGCACCCGACGAACAACCCGCAGACCAAATACGCAAACGCTTGGTGGCTGCATTGGTGGCAAAGCTTTCGGGCAAGGACTGGTTGGCCAGATGTTCGAAATGATGCGCCTCGCGAAAAAAACTGGTGAGGTTGGTAGTAATCGCATTGACCAGATTGCCCATTTCTTCCTGACTATTCTCGCTTTGCAATAATGCGCAATAGGTATTGAAATCAGGCAGGCCGAGGGCGCGCAGCCGCCGCACCAAACGCGAATAGACCATGTCGCGCTTATGCTCAGCCAGCACGATTCCCGTCTGCTCTTTCACAAGCTGAGCGAGGAAACGAAAATCGTGCGGGCTTAAAACAAACTCACGTGATGCCATTATTACTTACCAGATGGGTGGAACATAAATTCTAAAACAGCGCTCGCGTGTTTAGAATTCTTCCCAGTCATCATCCGGTGCAATGGATGCACCCCCGGCGGTGCCATTGGCCGACTTCGATTGCGTCAGCTTCATAGCGCCAGCTGGCATGCGTGGCGCTACCCCATTGCCGTTGGCAGGTGACACGATGCCGTTGCCGCCATAATGTGGCTGCATAGCGCTCATATCGCCTTCTTCGTCTTCGTTCACACGGAAGAAGCTGACCATGCTGTCCAGATCCGTTGCCTGATCTACCAGCGAGCTTGCGGCCGCTTCATTTTCTTCTACGAGCGCGGCGTTTTGCTGGGTTACTTCATCCATTTGTGTGATAGCAGCATTCACTTCATCGATGCCGCTGGCCTGCTCAGCGCTAGCGGTGGCAATTTCAGAGATCAGGCTGGCTACGTTGCGCACCGAAGACACGATTTCTTCCAGTGTTGAACCGGCCTGATTCACCAGTTCAGCACCGGTTTTCACCTGCGCGCCACTTTCACTGATGAGTGCTTTGATCTCTTTGGATGCCGAAGCTGAGCGGCCTGCAAGCGAACGTACTTCACTTGCCACTACCGCAAAGCCTTTGCCTGCTTCACCTGCGCGCGCCGCTTCCACGGCTGCGTTAAGTGCCAGCAGATTGGTTTGGAAGGCGATCTCGTCAATCACGCCGATAATCTCGGAGATTTTCTGCGAAGATTGCTCGATGCTTCCCATGGCATCAACCGCCTGACGCACTACCTGACCGCCATTCTCGGCCACGTCACTAGCCTTGGTGGCCATATCGTTGGCGTTGGTGGCGTTATCAGAGTTCAGGCGCACCGTAGAGGTAATCTCTTCCATACTGGCTGCGGTTTCCTCCAGCGACGATGCCTGCTCTTGCGTGCGTTGCGCCAGATCGGACGAGCCGGACGAAATCTCGCTCGACGCCGAATTCACGGACTCAGCAGCCATCTTGATGCGTTGAACAATGTCCACAAGCTTCTCAATAGTCGCATTAAGTGCCACTTTGATTTCGCTGAATGTGCCTTTATAGTCGCCGTTCATATTCACCGTAAGGTTACCCTTAGACAGTTCAGTCAACACCTCGACGGCTTCGTTCATGCCTCGCTCGTTTTCGGTACGGGTGGTTACCATAGCGGTTACGTCAGTTGCATATTTTACAACCTTTACTGGCTTGCCTTCTGCATCGGTAATCGGGTTATAAGATGCCTGAATCCAGATTTCCTTACCGCCCTTAGCTAGGCGCTTATATTCACCAGAGTCGAACTCGCCACGGCGTAATCTTTCCCAAAATGCTTTATATTCAGGGCTTGCAGCATAGGCAGGCTCTGCAAACATCGAGTGGTGCTTGCCTTTGATTTCTTCCAGCGTGTAGCCGAGTGCATCCAGAAAGTTTTGGTTAGCCTTCAGAATAGTGCCATCAAGATCGAATTGAATCACCGCTTGCGACTTGCCAATGGCCTCAATCTGGCCTTCATAGTCGGCGTTCTTTATCTTTTGCTCGGTGATGTTAGTTGCATATTTGATCACACGGATCGTATTGCCGTCATTATCAAAGATCGGGCTGTAGACCGCCTGAATCCAGATTTCTTTACCGCCTTTGCCAATGCGTTTATATTCCGCTGTTTGGAATTCGCCGCGACGTAGCGCTTCCCAGAATTGGCTATATTCAGCGCTATTACGATAGGAATCTTCTACAAACATCGAGTGATGTTTGCCTTGAATTTCTTCCAGTGAATAGCCCATGGTTTTCAGGAAGTTTTCATTCGCGTTCAAAATGGTGCCGTCGGCTTTGAACTCGATCACCGCTTGCGCGCGGTCGATTGCCTCGAGCTTGCCGTTGATTTCGTTTAGCTCCAGACGTTTGGCGGTTACTTCGTTCCACTCTACCACCGAGCCTAAACGCTCGCCGTCTTTTGCAAAGACAGGGTTGGCCATCAGCTCAAAGATACGGCCACCAACGGTGATACTGGTGTGATAGGTGTCGTTAAGTTTGGCCAGCATGCCGCGCTGTTTTGCCGGATTCTTGTGGAAATTGTCGATGTTATAGCCCATCAACGTGCTGGCATCAAAGTTCGGCAGGTCTTTCTTCAGATCCGACTCCACCTCATGCATAATCTCTTTTACCGAACGGTTCATATACCGGATATTCAGATCGGTATCGGCAAACATTACACGGCTACCAAGTGTTTCAAGAATAGCAGACTCACGCTTTAGCTCTTCCAGTTCTTGTGTGCCATCCAGCGCCAGTTTGACGCTAACGGCGATTAAGCCAAGTGCCAGAAGTGTGCTGAGGGCAACACTCCAGCTTAGTAACGCATCGGCGCTAATGGCCGGAATGACAATAAATGTTGCCGCATATATGGCATATAACACCGATAATGCCAGCACGGCATAGTGGTAATAGGTTAGTTTGTTAGTGTTTTGCACGGGAGCCTCCTCTGATATTCTAATGTTTGGCCGGAACATCCAGTAGTTCCGCATCCAATAGTTTTTCCATATTCAACAGCACGACCATGCGGTCATTCACAGCAATCAGTCCGTTTACAAACTGATCCTCCACCGCGATGTCGTGGTTGGGTGATTCTTTGATTTCATGTTGGTAGGTGCTGAGAATGTCAGACACTGTGTCTACCAGTATGCCAGCGATGCGATTGCCTACTGCCATGATAACAATCACGTGTTTTTCGGTGGCTTTGGTGAGCTGGCCGCCAAACCGTGCGCGCAGGTCAAAAATGGGGATGACCACGCCGCGCAGATTGAGCACGCCGCGCATAAATTGTGGGGTGTTGGGCAGACGCGTGGTTTCGCTCCAGCCTTTCACTTCCCGCACTTTCATGATGTCTACACCATATTCCTCATCATCAATTGTGAAGGTGAGGAATTGCAGGCTCTCGCCTATTGGTTCTGCTTGATCCTCGCCGTCAATTGCTGGTTGTGACGATGTTTGCATCAATTCCTGTAACGGATCACTCATAAAGCCTTCTCCTGTTATGCTACGCCTGTACCGGCGTTTTCTGGGTCTTCCTGATTATCATTATCCGCGTTTGCGGCGTTCTTATTCTGCTTGTTGTTGAGGCGGGCTAGCTGGCCAATATCCAGAATGAGCGATACTTTACCGTCACCCAGAATGGTTGCGCCTGAAATGCCTGCAACAGGATCAGAATTTTCTTCCAGTGTCTTAATCACCACTTGCTGCTGGCCTACCAGCTCGTCTACCACAATGCCTAACTGGTCGATGCCGCTTTCCACCAGCACCACCAGTGCTTTGCTGGCGTCTTTTTCGGCGCCCTTAATGTCAAACAAATGGTGCAGATACAGCACGGGCGTAAACTCGCCGCGCACATTAATCACATGCGTGCCATCGGCCACACGGCGAACTGCGCCCGCCTCGGGGCGCAAGGTTTCGATGATGCTGTTAATCGGCACGATATAATATTCCTCGCCGCAGCGCACGATCATACCATCCAGAATCGCCAGGGTGAGGGGTAGTGAAATAGCAAATACCGAGCCTTGGCCGGGCGTGTTTTCCACTGTGACAAAACCGCCAATACTTTCGATGTTACGGCGCACCACATCCATGCCTACGCCGCGACCTGACACGTCAGAGACAGCATCGGCCGTAGAAAAGCCTGCCGCAAAGATAAGCTGATCGATTTCTTCATCGTTCAAATTGGCATTCGGGTCTATCACGCCTTTCTCAATGGCTTTTTGCTTCACTTTCTCGCGATTGATGCCGCCGCCATCATCCTTGATTTCGATCACGATGCGCCCGCCGCGATGCTCAGCCGAAAGGTGAATAGTGCCGCGGCGTGGCTTGCCTGCGGCAGCGCGAACATCCGGCATCTCCACGCCATGATCGGCGGAGTTGCGGATCATATGGGTGAGGGGGTCGCTTAGCTGTTCGATAATGGTTTTATCTACTTCGGTGTTTTCGCCTGACATCTCCAGCGAGATTTCTTTGCCCAGCTGGGCTGCCAGATCGCGCACCAAGCGTGGCATACGGGAGAAGATGGATTTCACCGGTTGCATGCGCACGGCCATCACGGCTTCTTGCAGCTCACGGGTGTGTTGCATCATTTCTTCCACCCCGTGAATCAGTTCAGAGAAGGCCGCCGGTGGCAGATCACGCACCTGCGCCGACAGAAACGATTGGGTGATGACCACTTCGCCTACCATGTTAATCAGCCGGTCGACTTTGTCGATATCTACGCGGATGGAGGTGGCGGTAGGGGTGGCCGCAGGGGACGCGGCGGCAGCGGGTGCTTTAGCGGTGGGTGCTGCAGTTGCAGCTGATAGCGTATCAGAGGCTTCTTCCGCAGCGGGTGCTGCAGTTGCCGCGCTATCGTCTTGTTCGGTGATAATCAGCTCGCATTCATCTTCGACAAATTCAAATACTTCTTCAATGTCAGAGCGCGGCTTATCGGTTTCCAGCTCAACTTCCCACCACAGATAACATTCGTCAAAGGCGATTTTGTCGAGTGTGGGTAGGTTGTCGGTGTGGCAGGTGATGGTTGCCTTGCCTAGCGAAGCCAGCTCGCGAAGCAACAGCAAAGGCTCGTTGCCATGTGCGATCATGGTGGTTTGTGGCTTGAAGTGAATGTGGTACACGCCGCCCTGATCCGCTGCATCACTTTGTGTGGGTTCCGCGGCTGCAAGGCTTGGTGTTTCGGCACCCGCTTGTTCGCAGAATGCCTTTAGCTCTGCCAGTTCGCCCTGTCCGTACCCGTCAGGCAATGTGCTATTATCTTGTGCTGCCACCACCATCTGATAGACGACATCGCGTGCGCGTAGCAGGCAGTCCACCACATCCTGACTGGCCTGCATTTCGCCTTCACGCATTTTGTCGAGCAAGGCTTCCAGCGTGTGTGTGAAAGATGAGATATGGGTGAGGCCAAACGCGCCCGCGCCACCCTTGATAGAGTGCGCACAGCGGAAAATAGCATCAAGATCCTCGCGGGATGCCGATTCAGCATCCAGCCCGAGGAGCTTTTCCTCCATCTCTTCTAGCAGTTCAAAACACTCCGAAATGTAGGTGTCTTTGAACTGTTGCAGATCGTCATTCATGCGCTTGCCTCACGCGTTGCGAGAAGGGCTAGCCTCCTACTTTTTGTACTACTTGTACCAATTTTTCTGGATTAAAGGGTTTTACAATCCATCCGGTTGCACCGGCTGACTTGCCTTCGGCTTTCTTCGAGTCGTCAGCTTCGGTGGTCAACATTAATATGGGAGTGAACTTATAGTTCGGGTGAGCGCGCAGTGCGCGAATAAGCTCCAGCCCATTCATGTTCGGCATATTCAAATCGGTAATCACAATGTCTACAGAGTTGCTACCAGCTACATCCATCGCTTGTTTGCCATCTTCAGCTTCTACTACATCGTAGCCTGCATTTTTAAGCGTAAACGCGACCATCTCGCGCATGGTTTTCGAATCATCTACCGTTAAGATGCGTTTTCCCATTCTAGCTGCCCTCCGTTACCAAATGTGCCAGCCCACAATCTTCCATCGCGCGGATGGCGGATTCGCTGACATTTAGTAGTTTTATATTGTTGCCGCGGTCCTGCATTTGTTTCTGCATTGCGAGTATCAGTTGTATACCGGGTGTGGTAAGGCGCTCTATCTGGCTGCCGTCGAGTTCTATATGAGACAATTCGCCGCTCAGCGTTTCTCGATACTCATCGAGCAGAGCCTCAGCGCTTGTGATATCCATTACAGCAGGTAACATCATTGTAGACTCATGCATTGGTGGAATGTTGTCCTTGATATAGGTCAAATTCTTCTAAGCTAACGTTATAGTTGTATCACAGGAGTTGTGCAAAAAAAACACTAAAGCTTTGATGGCGTCTAAAAAATATATTTATAGGCCTGAATTTTATGGGGTTATGCGTTTGTCTGTTAGAGGTTTTACTCGAGCTCATTGTTGCGGCTCTCAACCTCTGGTCCCCATTCGGAGCGCAGCCGTTTCTGTGTATGTTCTAGTTTGCTGATATGGCGCTGGTTAAACGCGTTAATGATAAGATGTCCCATATATGGACTACCCCACACCAAAAACCAGCCAAAAGCCGCAGACATATAGATGATGAACCAGTTGAAAACATCGGTCATCATCATCATGAGCGTAGAAGGCTGATTGCCATCGGCAAATAGTGGGAATAGCATAATCAGCACACCTGACATGTTGCAGGCCATAATGGTGTGAAATGTGGTGCGGCCTGGTGAGCGATCGATCAGAAACGCGACAATGCTTGGCAATATGCCAAGGATGAAAAAGATAAAGGTAAGCTGGATGCTGACCACTAAAACGAGGCTGGCAACAATCATCAGGGCAACGGTGCCTTTGCCCGAGCCCTTGCTTTCGTTTTTATTTTTCTTTTGTTTCGCCATTAGAAGAACAACTCATCATATTGGTTTACAAGCACAAAGAACGTGACGCCGAGAATGGTATAGGCCATGAAAACGGCCATGCGTGCACCAAGGTCGTTTGCCATTTGATCAATGGTTTTTGGGCTTTTCATCAGGTTGATCTTTTGATCATTATAGCGGTAAAGCTGTGCGGCGCGATTGAAGCCGTGCTCATCGGTGTCGGCCACCTCACGCTTAAGCAATGTTGCGAGCACGCTGGCAATATGCCCTAAGCTGGCAGCAGCTTTCAGTTGCATGCGAATCTTTTTGCGAATGCGGCGATTATGGATGCGATCTGCCAGATCAGCGACGCGCAAGCCCACCCATGCGGCGAGTCCGGGCAGGGACGCTTTTTTCTGCTTGTCCTGTGCATGTGCCATAATTTTCATGCAGACCAGCTCCTGATTGCCGCGCAGGCTGGATAGCGCTTCTATTTCGCGTACTTTTATTTCTTTAGCTGTTTTAAGGCGTGTGGTGATGAATGCTGCAATATGCCGGTCAATCAGCGGGTGGCTTTTAGCCAGACGAGGCGCCAGCGCATCGAGTGTGGTAAGCAGAGTGGGGATGTCCTGCACATAATAGGCTTTCACCAGGTCACTCTGGCAGGGTAGCTCAGGGTTCAGTTCATATAGCAGCCGCTCCATGCCAAACCCCAGCGATTTCAGGTTGAGCGTAGGGCGCACCTTTTGCAAATGCCAGAGTGCATCGTTAATTTCAGGGCTGCGTGGTTCCTCCGAGCGTTCCACCCAGAAGCTTGGCAGATCGTTCTGTATCATGGTGATGATATGTTGCAGCTCTTCGTGGCGGCCTTCTTTATAATAGTGTGCCACCAGCGGGCCCAGCCCGTCGACATGGCAGGCAATGTCGCGGTAACGCATTGGCCCATAAGGATCGAGTACGGCAATGATACGGCCCAGCGTTTCCGAAATAATTTTAGTGTCGGTCAGGCTAATCGTGTCGATCATGCGGCCGACCATTTCGGCGGCATCATTATCGCGTGTGCTCATCTCCAGCCAGCGGCCGAGCTTGCTGGCGCGCAAATGTTTGCCAGCCTGACGCCAGTTTTTCTGAATGCCGTTGGCCAACGCGCGGCGGTTAAAATAGTCTTTCTCATCGACGGTAACCGGGCGCGATGATTCGCGTGGGGCAGCAGGGTGAATCAGGTTGAAACGTTTGCCATGTGCCCATTGTGCTATTTGTTCGGTGTTCCAGCGTTCGGGGTTGTTTTCCACCAATGTGCCTCTGAACAGATCATCGAACAGCTCGCTGAATTCGCGTTTATGGGAAAATAAATGGTAGGAGCCATGATCCATCAGGGTGCGCAGATACTTATCTTGCGGCATGCTGCGCAATGTATCCAGCCCGTAAATCAGTTCATAGCCAATCACACCAAATGCATAAGCATCGGCTTTGCGGTCGCCCACGCCTTTGCCCATCGGCTCGCAGAGTGCGCGTTCTATCGGCTCATAGATAAAGGGCTGTGAATAGCCGCACGGCTCCGAAATACATTCGCCCAGCATGATTTTGTCGCCAACGAAAATATTCTGCGGGTTGAGGGTGCCATGCACCACGCCTTTTTCGCGCAGGAAAGCAAGCGCCTCGGCCAGCGGCAGTAAATATTTATCGACGGCTTCATGCTCATGCATAGGCCCTTTCTGGATGATCTGGGAAAGCTGTTGGCCTACAGGCTGCTGAAAAATAAAGCACATGCAGGCTTCGCCCATGTTGGACAGGCGCACGGGCCCTTTGTCATACAGCGCGACCATATTGGGGTGATCGACATTGGTAAGGGCATTGGCTGTGTCGGCACGGTAAGGGATACTGTGCGGTACTATCAGTGCGTAGGCGACGCGATCCGTTTGTTGCTGATCCGTTGCTTTATAGGCTTTGGCTGTGCCACTGTTCAGGTGGGGCAGGGCTTCGCCCACATGAATGATGTAACGCTCATGCAGCGTGTCGTACGTGTCCTCCAGCCGTTGGGCGGGCTCGTATTGTTCGAGCATCTCCTCCAGACCGGTAGGCACTTGTTCCTCGAT
>PBPD01000034.1 GCA_002725445.1 Rickettsiales bacterium | reverse complement strand
CCAATATAGCGCTGGTGATGAACCTTATCATTATTATGGGTGTGCTCTCACTGTTGCAGGCAACGCTGACCCTGCCGGGGATTGCGGGCATTGTGCTGACTCTTGGTATGGCGGTGGATGCAAATGTACTTATTTTTGAGCGTATACGCGAAGAGGTGCGCACAGGCAAAACGGCTCTGGCTGCTGTTTCAAGTGGCTTTAAGGCGGCGTTTAATACCATCATCGACTCGAATATCACCACGCTGATTGCAGCTGTTGTGCT
Organism: Rickettsiales bacterium; assembly: GCA_002725445.1. Classification (GTDB taxonomy): domain Bacteria; phylum Pseudomonadota; class Alphaproteobacteria; order Rickettsiales; family UBA3002. The sequence goes on along the minus strand of PBPD01000034.1, from coordinate 6,497 downwards.
GTTTTACTTCGGCACGGGCACCATCCGTGGGTTTGCGGTAACCTTGTCGATCGGTATTCTGTCGTCGATGTTCTCGGCTATTTTGCTGACACGCATGATGGTGGCGCATTACATGAAGTCAAAGCGCCCGAAAGTTGTACCCGTTTAATAACCGAGGCATAGCGCCAAGGAGACAAAATGGACATTACCCCCGTTCTAACCGAGTCGGCTCAGGTCATTAATGGCTATGGCGATGGTGGGTTTACTATCACGCAGGAGCGCCATGAAGGTGGCGTTATTATTTTCCCGACGTTCACCCAGCCATGGGACGCGGCCTCGTTCGAAGATATTACTGAAGAAAGCTTGCATGCCGTGGCTGAGCATAGTGCCGAGGTCGAGATTTTGCTGATTGGCACAGGCGCATCGCAGCAATTTATCACACCCGCCTTCAAACGTCAGTGCAAAGAAAAATGGGGTGTCGTCATCGAGGCGATGGATACGGGCGCGGCCTGCCGTACCTATAATATTCTCATGGCAGAAGAGCGCCGTGTAGCTGCAGCCCTGCTGCCCGTTGCATAATAACGGCTTAAAAAAACTACCATAAAAAAACGGCGCTGCCATGAAGCAACGCCGCTTTCTTTTCGTCTTGTACCGTCTGGTTAGGCTGCTTTTTGCGCCTGTGCCTGCGACAGGTTTTCTGCCACAAAGTCCCAGTTCACCAGATTGTCCAGGAAGTGATTCATATAGTCCGGACGGCGGTTCTGATAGTCCAGATAATACGCATGTTCCCACACATCCATGGTTAGCAATGGGGTATCACCTTCTGTCATTGGGTTCTCTGCGTTCAGCGTCTTTTTCACCTGCAGCTCGCCCGCTTTGTTCAGCACCAGCCACGCCCAGCCACTACCAAACTGTGTAGCGCCTGCATTGGTGAATTCTTCTTTGAACGCGTCGAACGAACCAAACGCACCGCTGATTTTCTCAGCCAGCTCACCCGATGGCGTGCCGCCACCTTGTGGCTTCATGCTGTTCCAGTAGAAGGTGTGATTCCACACTTGCGCAGCATTATTGAAGATGCCTTGCTCGCCTTCTTTTTCGGATTTAATAATGATTTCTTCCAATGACAAGCCAGCATAATCCGTGCCTTCGATCAGGCCGTTCAGCTTGCTTACATAGGCGTTATGGTGTTTGCCGTGGTGGAATTCCAGTGTTTTAGCCGAAATATGCGGCTCCAATGCGTCCAATGCATAGGGTAGGTCAGGTAAAGTAAAAGCCATGTTGTTTGCTCCTTCTAGCGGTTTCGTGTTTGCGGCATAAGACATAACGGGCGTTGCTGCGGCGGCAGCCGAAATAGCCACTGTCTTACAAAAAGTACGTCGAGTTAGGGGCATTAAAAACCTTGTGTTCGTTATACGTGCTTCTGCTATGTAGTAATGTAGTGGCTGAGCCGCGAATTTCAAATAAATTACCCGTAAAAATCGGTAATTGCTTGAGCAGCGTCCAAGCCAGACTGCACCGCGCTTTCCATCGTTGCCGGCAAGCCTGTATCAGTATAATCTCCAGCAATGAATAAATTATCCATCCGTGTGGTGATGGATGGGCGTTTGCCGTCTAATTGCGTGGTGCAGGCAAAGGTCGCGCGTTTTTCGCGTATCACCCGGTGAGCGGGCATAGGGCTATCGATGGCCAATGCGCGGCTCACATCCTGCCAGCATTGCTCGGCAATGGCCTCGGCGCTTTGCGTGTGCAAGTGATTGGCCGCGCTGGTGGTGGTGCTTACAATGCCTTGTTTGACAAACACCCAGTCTGTCTGGCCCCCAATCATCCCCACTAAAGAAGGGCTGCCAGCAGGCGCGTCGCATTTATAATGCACATTCACAATGGTTTCATACGTTTCAGGTATTGCAAGCTCTGGCCATAATTCCTGCGCATTGATGGCAGGTGTGGCAAGCAGTACGCATTGCTGCTCGCTGACTTTACGGCTCGCATCGGCAATCTGCAGTTGGGTGATGCGCGCGGCGTCGTGATGCAGGCGTTTTATGCTCTTGCGGTAATAGATATGGGTGCCAGCCTCTTGCAATAAGGTGAGGGCAGGGGCAACGAAACTCTCATGCAAATTCACCTTGGGTACAAATGCGTGCGCGTTGCCAGGCCAGACAAAGGCTCGCTTTATAACATGCGCCAGCATAGCGGCTGAGGCATCTTCTGGCTGTGTGTTGAGTGCCGAAATACATAGCGGTTTAATCACCCGTTCATAGAGCAACCCGTCGGTGCCCTTAAGCTCTGCTACGGTGCGCTGTTCCTTGGGGCGTAGTAAGCCCAGCATAAGTTTTAGATCTTCTACCGAGCTTGGCAGGCATGGTGGGCGTACCGTCCAGCGCTGGCCATGTGCCAGATCCATCATAGGATAGCTATTGCCAATAGCGCACAGCGTATCCTCCGCATCTATGCGCGCAAGATAATCCCAAACTGCACGATTCGCCTTGATGAGCAGGTGGTTGCCATTGTCTAGCATGCAATCCAGCTTGGCATCGTGATAAGAGCGGCAACGCCCGCCCGCGCGTGCGCTGGCTTCATACAGGCATACATGGTGGCCTGCCTGCACCAATGCCACAGCTGCGCTGAGGCCTGCTAGCCCTGCACCAATGATATGAATATTCGGGTGTGTTGAGGATGGCATTTTAGGGTCGCTCCTGCTAGTCATGTAGCATGCAACATCAGGATAATATAGCCTATATTACAGAATTCGTACGACGGTATGATTACCCCCGTTTTTGTACGGTTTTATTCGCCCCGGCATCGGCGCGCAGTGCATTGCTGAGCCTGCTGGCTTTCAACATAGAGATTGCGCGCGTGCCCGATACGGCGTCCGAGCCTATTACTGCGGCTATTCGTCTGCAGTGGTGGCGCGATGCATTGCAGGAAATCGAACGTGGCGTAAAGGTACGAGAGCATGCGGTGGTAGAGGAACTAGCCGCTTTGCATGCCGCTGGTCGCCTTGATTTCGCAAGTTTGCATAGCATGATCGAGGCGCGCGCTGACGAAGCAGAGCAAGTAATAGACTGGAGTAACAGACAGCAAGTGGAGCATTTTATTGCTCACACCGCAGGGGCGCTTAACCATGCGATGGCGGCGGTGCAATGCGCCGAAGATACACCCGCTATGGTGGGCATTGGCTTAGCTTACGGTGCAAGCGGCTTGATGATGCAGGCGCTGCTAAGTGGTGACGAAATGCGCGCCGCGCAATTGCGCAGCTGGTGCAGGGAATGGCTCGAACAAGCGTATAAAAAAGCAGCGGGATTAGATAAGGCGCAACGCTATCTTTTGCTGCAAATCAACCTGAGCGCGTTTAATGATAGTGTTTGCTCGTGTTATAGTGGTAATCTTGCTGCAATTGCGAATAAGGCGCAAAGCCGCATGCTACCTTGCTATATGAGCTGGTGGAGCATTAAAAACGCGCTCACACGCCGTTAGGTGGTTGACAAGGCCGAGTAAATTACTAGGCTTTGATACCAATAAAACATAAAAAAGAATGGCAAGAATAATCATGAAGTCTCCAGTTTGGAAACGTCTTCTCAAGCAAATGTATCAGGATGATGCCCGCATCGTTTACATCAGCATGGCGGCCATTTTAGGCATGCAGCTGATTATGTTGTCGGTGATGGTGTAACAGCCATAAATTGCTAGGCTGCTTTCGCGTCTGATCCTGCCCAAGGCATAATATCGTCCAGCGCGCGCTGGCAATAACGCTGTGGGCGTTCTTTCTTATGCACTTTTCCTTCCAGTGGAGGGAATAATCCAAAATTCACATTCATTGGCTGGAAGCTTTGGCTGTCCGCACCACCGGTGATATGATTCAGCAACGCGCCCAGTGCGGTGGAAGCGGCAGGCACAGTAATATCCGCATGCTGCATTGCTTGCTGAGCGGCAAAACGCCCTGCCATTAAGCCGCAGGCAGCGCTTTCAACATAGCCTTCCACACCGGTGATTTGTCCGGCAAAGCGAATATGCGGTGCGGATTTAAGGCGCAGCGTGCCATCCAGCAGGCGCGGGCTGTTGATGAATGTGTTGCGATGGATGCCGCCAAGTCGGGCAAATTCAGCATTTTCCAGCCCCGGAATGGTAGAGAAGATTTCTTTCTGGGCGCCCCATTTCAATTTGGTCTGAAATCCTACCATATTATACAATGTGCCGAGTTTATTGTCCTGACGCAGCTGTACCACGGCGTATGGTTTTTCCTCGGGGTTGTGTGGGTTGGTTAGCCCTACGGGCTTCATCGGTCCGTAAGCCAGTGTTTCACGTCCACGCTCGGCCATTACTTCGATCGGTAGGCAGCCTTCGAAATAAGGCGTGTCCTTTTCCCAATCTTTAAATTCCGTTTTATCACCGTCAATCAACGCATCGATAAAGGCGTAATACTGCTCTTTGGTCATGGGGCAGTTGATATAATCCTTGCCCGTGCCGCCGGGGCCGGGCTTATCGTAGCGCGACTGAAACCATGCTTTGTCAAAATCGATGCTCTCTTTGTAGATGATCGGTGCAATCGCATCGAAGAAGGCAAGGTATTCTTCGCCGGTATGTTTCAGAATGCTGGCTGTCAGCGACTCGGAGGTGAGGGGGCCTGTTGCCACAATCACCTGGCCCCAGCTAGCATCGGGCAGTTCGGTGATTTCTTCACGCTCAATCGTAATATTAGGATGGTTCTGTAATTGCTCGGTGACTGCTTCGGCAAATAATTCGCGGTCAACGGCCAGTGCGCCGCCAGCCGGCACTTTGTTGGCATCGCCACAGCGCAGAATCAACGAGTTGCAGCGTCGCATTTCCTCATGCAGCAGGCCAATGGCGCTGCGTGTTGCATCGTCGGAACGAAAGGAGTTGGAGCATACCAGCTCGGCGCTTTTGTCGGTCTGGTGGGCGTGTGTGGCGCGGTTGGGGCGCATTTCGTGCAGCACCACCTGCATGCCAGCCTCTGCAGCTTGCCACGCGGCTTCGCTGCCTGCCAGTCCGCTACCGATTATGTGTAATATGTTATCTGTCATCAGGCGACGGTATGTAGCAGAGCAAAGGCGGTGTTGTGAAGTGTTTTATCGCCTGCTACCAGCATTGTGCCATCGCTAAGCAGGTTAACCGACTGATCGTGCCAGTCGGTCACAATAGCGCCAGCGCCTTCCAGCACGGGTACGAGCGCACAAAAATCATAAGGTTTTAAGTTGGCTTCGATCACCAAATCGATGCGGCCGCTGGCTAATTGTGCGTAGGCATAAGCATCCTGCCCATTGATTTCCTGTGCACAGGCTTGTGCGACACGTTGATAATGCGCGTTTTCGTCTTTAGAGAAATACTGCGTGCCAGTGGTGGCAATCACGGCCTCTTCCAGCGGTTTGCTACGCGCATTTACTGGCTGGCCGTTCAGCAAAGTGGGGGAGTCTTTTATGCCCAGCCAGCGCTCTTTACGCACAGGTTGGTCAATTAGTCCAAGCACAGGCACATTGTGATGACATAACGCAATGAGCGTTGTGAATGTGTCGCGCCCATCGATAAAGGCGCGTGTGCCATCTATCGGGTCAAGAATCCACATATATTCCGCATCGCCATTATGCGTGCCGTGCTCCTCGCCAAAAATACCATGATCTGGGAAACGCTCGCGAATGAGCGCGCGCATGGCAGACTCGGCCTGACGGTCGGCCTTGGTAACGGGCGAGCTGTCTGCCTTGCTATCGACCTGCAGCCCGTCTTTGCGGAAATATTGCAGAGTGATGTCGCTAGCGGTAGACGCCAGACGATGCGCCAAATCTATATAATGCTCATTCATAGCATTGCATCTGTAAGCTGGAAGGTGGTGATTATCAAGTTTTTATAGCTGCTTATGCACCGCTAAATGCCTGAATGCCGGTGATCGCGCGTCCCAAGATCAACGCGTGAATGTCGTGTGTCCCTTCATAGGTGTTCACGGCTTCCAGATTCACCATATGGCGCATCACATGATATTCGTCGGATATGCCATTGCCGCCCAACATGTCGCGTGCGGTGCGTGCAATATCCAGCGCCTTACCTGCCGAGTTACGCTTAATCAGCGAGATCATTTCAGGCGACCAGTTGCCTTCATCGATCAGGCGCCCTACGCGCAAGCAGGCTTGCAGACCAAGCGAAATATCGACCATCATATCAGTTAGTTTCTTTTGAATCAGCTGGTTAGAGGCCAGCGGGCGACCAAATTGCTGGCGCTCCATCACATAGCTGCGTGCGGTCTCAAAGCAAGACTCCGCCGCACCTAGCGTGCCCCAGCCAATGCCATAACGTGCTTTGTTCAGGCAGCTGAACGGGCCTTTCAGGCCTTGCACGTCTGGCAGCATATTCTCTGCTGGCACAAACACGTCATCCATCATGATCATACCCGTGGTAGACGCGCGCAGCGAGAGCTTGCCTTCCAGCTTAGGCGTTTCCAAGCCATCCATACCGCGTTCCAGAATGAAGCCTTTGATGGTGCCGTCTTCAATTTCGTGATCGCCAAATACTTT
>PBPD01000033.1 GCA_002725445.1 Rickettsiales bacterium | reverse complement strand
TGGTGGTGGCGGCGGTGGACAGCAAACCGTGCTATGCCCTAAATTCGTGGTCGAGCAGTTGCTGTTGCGCTGTATACGATTACATCCCGAGCATGTTAGGGTCACACTACAGCTACAGCTGGCGCCAGACGGTCCACCCCAGGAGCCCGAGCTACAGCTAAAGTTCGCACTACCCGACGGCTGGCCACTCTGCGAAGCAGTGCGGCTGTCTCCATGGCGAGCGCTGCTAATCGACCCGCTACAGGACGCACCACTCACACTCCAGCTGCGGGTGGTCGCAGTACAGCCGCTTGTGCAACTTTGTCGGGTGTAGCTGCCACTGAGTGAACCTGCACTGCAGCTGCGTGTCTGGTCGTAGCTAGAGCAGGGGCCAGAAGGGTTGCTGGTAGAATAGGCAGTAACGCTGTTGCCATGGCGGATATAACCACCCCATGGCAGGCTACAGCCATTGATACAGCTTTGATTTGTATAGCTGCCGCTGAGCGAACCGTTATTGCAGGTGCGTGTCTGATCGTAGTTGGAGCATACGCCTGCTGGTGTGTTGTCAGAGTAAGCGGTGACGCTATTGGTATGACGAATATAACCACCCCATGGCAGACTACAGCCGTTGGTACAATTTTTATACGTATAGCTGCCGCTGAGCGTGCCGTCATTACAGGTACGTGTTTGACGAACGCTGGAACATGGGCCAGCTGGCGTTGGTTCTGAATAAGCAGTCACGCTGCTGGGGTGACTGATCTCTCCACCCCACGGCAGACTACAGCGTGCGGTACAGGATTCGAGGTTAAACTGGCTATCGCCACTAAGTACCCCGTTATCGCATGTGCGTACTTGATCGAAATTAGTACAAGACTGGTTAAGCGGTGATGCATTTGAATAGGCTGTCACGCTGCTTCCATGCGGGGTAGTGCCACCCCATGGCAGGCTACATTTAGGAGCGGTAATGGCTTTATAGATCATCACATCATCGCCGCTTAACAGGTCGATGTTGGAATCCAGCCCTTTATGAATGGCGGCGTCGTAGAAAGTGTTATCGCTATTGTCGCAGTTCTCAGCGTCGGAACTGTCACCCGTACAATTGGCGGCATTGACATTGCCGGACATGGCAGAACGAGCGCCCATTCCGTCTTCGCCGTGGCTAAGCAGCACATAGGTGGTGGCGACGACAGTAGAGTCAGTGGTTTCTTCTGAGCTGGTGCGACCTGTCACCTGCCGCACTTCGATAGCACCATCGGCCTCGACACCGTCGGTCTGGGTGCTGGCTTCGGTGATGGCATAAGTGAGCAGATTGCCCCATGCATCGGTGGCAAAACTATTAGACAAGCCAAGCTCGCGTACGGGAATGGTGCCGATAGCAACACCGCCATTGCGGGAGATGTTAGTGCCGGCACAGTTGCCAGCTCCGGTAGCGTTAACGGATTGGCCAAAATTCGCATCATCACGCGCAACGCCCGGTGCGGGGCAAGGGTAGCGGTCATTGCGCAACGCATATTGGGTGAGTGCTGCTTCCACTTCTTGCAGCCGCTCTTGGGTGCTGGTCAGGTTTTCATCGACATTGCGGGAAGTGATGGCTTCCAACCCGAATCCCATCATGACGCCGAGTAAGAGCAGAATGACTGCCAGCTCGATAAGGGTGAAACCAGCCAGTGCAGGGCGTGAGAGTGGGCGAATAAATTTAGGCAAAATTAACCATCCATGTTGCGCAATTAGACATAATAAGTATGCGTGCTACTGTGCTAAGAGTCAATTTTTTATATTTTACTTTAGCATAGGGACGTTAACAAAGCATTAACTTCTCGGGTGGCGGTGAGGCTTGAGCTGTGCCCTATCGGGGCAGTTTTGTTCGCCTTTGTGGGCCTATATAACCAAGGACACGTAAGACGCATTCTGGCCGTTTATAAACGGTGTCATCGGCACGAAAACTCGTCTGGTTTCGATTATTCTTTGTACCAACATTTGCAGCTGTCAAAAATCATGCCGTTGGTTTTCCAATCTGAGCAGAAGAAACTTGCCATTGTAGAGCCAGGTGGGTCGTACGAACAGACCTGATGCACGTGGCTAAATGCGCAACCATTATAGGTTGACGCGCAACTACTTGCATTGCAAGGCTGACAACCCGGGTCGGTTGGATAACCACATTGATTAATTTTAGTTGAGCCAATATTGTAAGATTCTGTGCAGCCAGGCGGTGGCGGCGGTGGCGGCGGTGGCGGCGGTGGCGGTGGTGGCGGCGGGCAGCAAATGGCGCTATACCCTAAATTGGTAGTAGAACAATTGGTGTAACGACGGTAGCGGTTACAGCCTGAACACCAGTAAGAGCTGGAACAGCTGCAACTTGCCCCTGTAGGCCCACTCCACGATCCGCCGACACATTGGTAGGTCGCGCTTCCTTGCGGCTGGCCGCTATTGTCGTTGGCGGTGCGGCTATTACCGCTATTGGTTGTTGATAGATTGCCCGTACAGCTATTGCCACCAACCGTCCAGGTTTTAGATGTGCTGGCGCAGGTGCTTTTTTCACAGGTAGCGTTAGAGGGGCCACTCCACGCGCCATCGACGCATGTATAGTCTGCTCCCCCATGATACCCTCCGACATTATCAACAAAATTATATTCATTGCCGTGTAAATAAGGCGGGGTGTCCGGGGCGCTGGTAGGAGGCAAAGCCTCACAATTATCTTGAGGCGAGTTATTTTGCCATGTCTGTTTGGTCGATGGGCATTCTGCGCCACACGTGCCTGCCCCGTCGGCTACCCATTGGGCATTGCGGCACGTATATTCACGGTTACCAGTGCTTGCGGGATCTGTGTCATATACAGTGGCAGACTCTTCGTGCTCGCCTTTAGGCAGCGTTCCATTGCACCATAAATTATCTTCGTCCCATGTCACATCGGTGGGGGCACAGCTGGTGATGAAGGTTTCCGTGCCGCCCAGAGCAGCCAGCACCGTTTCTTTGGGGCGCCAGACTATATAATCATCAAACTGCTTGCCGGATTCAGCAGCATCAATATGCAAATTCTGGATCAACACATTGTTCGTGTCACAATTTTCACCGCCAGAGAGGGTGCAGTTCACTTCCCCTTCACTATAAACCGCATAGGCCGCTGCACTTTGTGAAAGATTAATGGCGTTGCCACCCTGGTCCATCCGCACTTCAATCGCGCCATCATTGTCAATAAAGTTTTCATCGTCACCTGTCAGGTCTACGCTGACTGCGTAATGCATAAGGTTGCCCCAGCCATCGAGCGCATAATCCAGTGGCAACTGCAGACTGCGCACGGGCACGGCGCCATATTGCACGGCCGAGCCGCCTGTGCAGGTGGCATTGGCAACCCCAAAATTAGGGTTATCAACGTCTAATCCATTATTGGCGGGGCAGGGAAGAAATCCATTTATATCGACATAGGCGGCGAGCGCCTGTTCCACCGCGTCCAGTTTCTCCTGCGTTTCTACACGTTTGGAATGTTTGAAGCCAGTGGTGGCTGCATTGATACCAAAACCAACAATGACCGAAATAATCATCAGCACCACAGCCAGTTCAACCAGCGAGAAACCTTGCCGCAGGCGTGCAAAACGTTTTTTGGTAGTGTTAATTAAATCTGTCATCGGTATGAAAACTCATCTGGTTTTAATTCCCATAGCACTAAATCGTCAAAACACCACGCATCATTACTACCGCGATTAAATTCTTCTTCAAAGAAAAGATTGTCGGCGTTGTCACAATTTTCTTGGTCAATAGGGTCACCAGAGCTAGGTTCGTCGCAATCAATAGTGCGTGCAGCGCTGCGCAGATTGTAACCCCCTACCATGTTGGGGCCGTGACTGATCAGCATATAGGCGCCTGCATCAGTAATCGTGTTGGAGCTGGCAATGTTCCCGCTTCTGATACGGATGCGGCCAGGGTTGGCTTCGAAGGTGGCAGCGTCCTCTGTTAAATCTTCGGTGACCACATATAAAATACGCTGATTCCATGTGTCGGCTATCAGATGTACGGGCAGGCGTAACTCGCTCAGCGGCACGGCACCAATGCACACGCCACCCTCCAACACGATACTGCTGTTGTTGCAATTGCTTACCGCCTGGCCAAAGGCAGCATTGTTAATTTGTGCCGTTGTGCCATTGAGCGGGGCAGGTTTAGGAAAAAAGCCTCTGGCGATGAAATGTTGGCGCAGAGAGATCTGAATTTCTTCCATCCGATCCAATGTTTCGCTGCGCGCTTTATAGTCAAAGAACATGGCAACCGCTTGCAGGCCAAACACGGCAATGACGGCCATAATGGCGACGACCACCGACATTTCGACCAGCGAGAAGCCAGCCTGATGTGGATTGCGTCTGTAAAAAGTGTTTTTTGGCATGCGTGCCTGGTTCCTAGCCATGCAGTATTATAGCACAAAATTGCGAAAAACACATAGAAGATTGCTGGTGGGGGTAGAGGGATTTGAACCCCCGACCAAGGCGTTATGAGCGCCCTGCTCTAACCGCTGAGCTATACCCCCTTTAGCGGACAATGCTTTAGGTAACAGATTGGACGGGTCTGTCAATCTTCAGCATGCATATGACGTTAGTAAATTAGGGTATAACGCGCCTAGAACAGGTCACCGCCTTCACGTGCCATTGCAAAACGGCAATAGGTGAATCCTTCGTTCCATGCTTGCTTATAAAGCTCGTTATTCCCCATCTCGGGGCGCTTTTTAAAGCCAAACATCAATTTATGGACGGTTCCACCTTGTGCGGAAAGACCAGTGTCACAGCCGTCTTCCCAGCCAAGCTGATATTCGGCCGGGCCAGATGGACCCACCATATACAAGCTAGCGGGGCGACAAGCGGCCACCGAACATGCGAGCAGAATAATAAGTGCTATTTTTTTCATCTTTATACACCTCTCTACTAAGCATTATAGCAGGATAATGACTAATAAAAGGTGAAGATTATATGACAGAAATGAGGTTAGGCGCTTAAAGAATCAGGTGCGGGACTATTAACTTGTTCGCGCGCCAGATGAATCATTGGCATTAGATGATCACGTGTTACGCCATCGCGCTTCATCACCAGTTTGATTATGGGATCATCCAATAGATCACTGAGTGTGGGTTCACCCACAATGTCGTTGTTGTCAGTCATTGCTTGCTTACCTAATTTTTCGCAAGTATAGCCGAGCGCTTATAAAAATACCATAATTATCTGTGGCTTATGTTCCAACGCGGAACAGATATGTATGAATTAGATACGTTTAGCGAGCCATATCGCAGCATGCGTGCCGCCTTTGATCGCGGTGCTTAAAAGGTCATAAAAAGGTGCATTCTCTGCATCATGCTCTAACCCGATATCGTGATGCTCCTGCTCTTCTGCGCGGAATTTGGAAATGGTTCTGCGCAAATCTTTCTCTTGCTCATTATCGGCTAAGGCATCTTCTTGATGCTGATAATGCTCGCCAATGACGGACTCTACCGCCACCGTACATGCCATGGCCGCTTTGGTGCCGAGCAACGCTGTGCCTGCCCCCAGTGCAAAGC
>PBPD01000032.1 GCA_002725445.1 Rickettsiales bacterium | reverse complement strand
ATTATCGTTGAGCAGACCCCTGAGGGATTGAAGCTTGAGGTGGTGGATTCTGAGCGTTATCCGATGTTTGAGCCGGGTGGCACGGTGCTGACCGAGTTTGGTCAGCGTACCTTGTCGAAAATGGCGCGCTTGATTGAATTGATGCCGAACTTTATCTCGGTGACCGGGCATACGGATGCCACGCCTTATAATAAGGCAAATTACGGCAATTGGGAATTGTCGGCCGATCGCGCCAACGCCGCGCGGCGTTTCCTGATTAAAGCAGGGGTGAGCCCTGAGCGACCTAAAAAGGTGCAGGGTAAGGCCGCCACTGACCTGCTATTGCCAGACCAGCCTGCCTCGGCTCGTAACCGCCGGATCACCATTATTTTGCTGCGTGGTAGCCATATGAAGCTGGCACCCGGCTATCTGCCTGCGACGCGTGACTTGTTGTCGGTGCCGCGCGTGCGCCCATCGCAGGATAACAGCAAAACACGTGGAGAGCGTATCGAGAAATTGCGTGAGGATGAGCGATTGCGCGATGAGGCGGGTAGCCTGCCGTCGCAGCGTCCGCCTAGCTACGAACCACCTGAGCAACCTAAGGCTGAAGAGCCAGAAGCAGCGCCTGAAGCCCCAAAGCAAGGGCTGACGCAGGAAGAGATGGACCCCTTTGTGGATGACACGCCTGCTGGCGCGTTGGAATAAACAGACGCCAAACAATAGCGCCTTAGGAAGTAGGCCTTAGCTGATATATTCTTCACCCGTGACACATCGTACTTGTACGACAAAACCGCGCGCGGTGCGTTCAATCAGGCTGGGAATTTTTTGAATGAAGGTTTGGCTGCGTTCATACTTCACATTATAACGTCGCAGGAATTTCTTCAGCGGTTCGAGTGTGACGGCCACGTCGGAGCTGGAAATGGTAATATTGCGGTTGGAACGGCGGTCATAAGCGAACAATTGCGTTTTGCCTGATACTACGCCAATGACGTTGCCAGCAGGATCAAGCAAGGGCCCACCGCTATTGCCCTTTTGGGCAGAATCGGTGAATTGCAGCCAGTTGGGCTCGCCTGTTGGGCCAATTAGATCGATGACTTGCGCCTGTGCGATGCGGTAGGTGCCTGTGACCGCAGCATCCAGCGGATAGCCCATCACCAGTACATCCTCGCCCCGATTGATCACGCTAGCGGTGCCACGCAAGCGTGCGACATTGGGTGCATAACTGTTGGCACGCAATAGCGCCAGATCATTGGATACATCCGTTGCAATCAGGCGTGCTTCGGCTTGTACAGCACCTTTAAGCTGTATGGCATGTCCAGACTGGCATTCGCGAATCACATGTTCGTTGGTGATGACATAACCGTTTTTGCTGACAAAAAACCCGGTACCGGAAGAGAAATGTTGCAGCACTTTGCGGTATTGCTGTTGCGATTGCGCGGAAAAAGACACGCATAATGCAAGGATGGCCGTTAGGGAGAGGGTGCGAAGAAAAATCATGATGCTCTTGTGTTAGGTATTTTTACCTAGTCTAGCAAGCAAATATGAAGAAGTGATTAATGGTTGCCACGATAAGTGCTTGAAGAATGTCATAAAACCTTCACCCTTTTTTAAGATTGCAGCTGCTAATCTGGTAGATATAGGAAAATGCTATAAGGAATGGTGACATGGCGGACGAAAAAAATTCTAACCCTCGAGGCCCCAACGAGGATTATAATGATTTTGAGCAAAGCGTGTATGATCAGGCACGTGCGCGACTGTCAAACGACCCTACGTGGGCATTGCAATTACAAGAGCGTATGGATGTACTGCCAGATTGGTTAGGCCACGGGGCAGAAAAAGATGCACGCCGCGATGTGTTGTATGAGCGCGGTATTGATGTAAACAACCCCGGTGAAGCAACGCAAAGCGTTAATCCTACTGGGCCAGATGCGGGCTATAGCCCTCGAGCGGAGGCACGGTATCATCGTGCGGCTGAGGAGGCACGCGTTATGGGCGTGGGAGAATTAATCTCCCTAACGATACATGAAGGTCAAGGACCGCTTGGTGTAGGCTCCGTCGCTTATGATGCGCGCAGCGACGTGCTGAGAGCGCGTGGCGTGGATTTGAATGAGCCTGCGCTTGAGTTTGGCGATGGCCCCGATCGTGGAGGCGCTTCTTATGAACGCAATTATGAGTCGGTGGTGCGTCAGGCCGCATTGCTATCGCCTGAGCAACTGGAACAGGAATTGGCGCGGGTGAGCAGTGAAGAATTCCAGCGCGAGACTATACGCGAAGCACGCTTTGATAGTCCCGGTGCTGTAATGGATCCCTCTCGTGATGTGCGTAGGCAAATGGATGCCGCCATCGACGCGATGGGCGATGTGCTGAATGAGCTGCAGAGTAGCGAGTTAGAACACGAAGCGCCAGACGGGCACGGGTTGAACGAGGAGGCGCGCGTGAATGCGCCAGAGGTAGAAGGACAAAGCCGCTAGGGGAGTTAGGCCATGGCACCAGATTACGGACAAGGGAGATCGGATACTGCCCAAATGCGGGTGCAGCTAGAATCAATGCCAGACGATCTGGTTGTATGGCTGTACGAGCAAGCGGAAAGAGGTGCCACTACGCAGGCGTCAAGTGATTTCTTAGGCGATAGGGAGCAAAGCAGGCAGTGGTCCGAGGTGCTGTCAGGTGTGCTGGCGGAACGTAGTTACTGGGGCAATTCTACCCGTCAGATGGCAGATGGGCCCGATAGCCGCATTCCCAGTTATAACGATACTTATTACAGCGCCCTACTGCAGGTGCATGGCATGTCGGATGGTCGATTGCAGACTATATACCAGAATTTATCACAACCCGATTATGTCGACAGACAATTATACGCATCGGGTTCGACTAATATCAGCCAGGATTACCGCGAGTATCTGGAGCAGCAAAATGCAGCGCAGGTGGACGCGGTTGGCGATGTGCTGGAAGAACGTGGCCATGGCCTGTCAGAAATGATCCGCAATAGCGATGACGGCCTCGGCCGCTACTAAAGACAGCATCCTCTAGTGCATAATAGATGCTAACAAAAAGCCAGCCCCGAGAGGCTGGCTTTGTTGTGTCTAAGAGGGTGTTATGTCTTATGCGGGTTCGGCCGTTTTGGTTTTGGCCGAGCCGCTGGTTTTGCGTTTCTTTGGCTTGGTCTTGGTGATCTTGAAGGCGAGCTCGTTGTCCTTTTCGGTCACCACAACGCTGCCACCTTTGACCAGCTTGCCAAACAGTACTTCTTCGGCCAGTGGCTTCTTGATTTTGTCGGCAATCAGCCGCGAAAGCGGGCGTGCACCGTTCATTTTGTCGTAGCCCTTTTCGGCCAGCCAATCGAGCGCTGCATCGTCGAGCTGAATGGTTACATTGCGCTCTTCCAGCTGCGATTCCAGCTTGTAGATGAATTTGTTCACCACATGTTTGACGACATCTGCGGTGAGATAATCGAAGCCGATGATCGCATCCAGACGGTTGCGGAATTCGGGCGTGAACATTTTATTGATCGCGTCCTTGTCCTCGCCGGTACGGTCATTCTTGCCAAAGCCCATAGGGGCGCGGGCAATGTCGGCGGCGCCAGCGTTCGAGGTCATGATAAGAATCACATTGCGGAAATTCACGGTTTTACCTGACTGGTCTGTCAGCTTGCCGTAATCCATCACCTGCAGGAGAATGTTGAAAATATCCGGATGGGCTTTTTCAATCTCGTCCAGCAGCACCACTGCATACGGTGTTTTATCGACGGCGTCGGTGAGCAGGCCACCCTGATCGTGCCCCACATAGCCCGGAGGCGAACCGATAAGGCCTGAGACCGAATGTTTCTCCATATATTCCGACATGTCGAAGCGAATAAGTTCCATACCCATGGATTTTGCCAGCTGCGTGGCCACTTCGGTTTTACCGACGCCGGTTGGGCCGGTGAACAGGTAATTACCGATAGGCTTGTTCTCATCGCGCAGGCCCGCACGTGCCATTTTCACGGCAGCGCCCAGCTCGTCGATGGCTTTATTCTGGCCAAACACCACCAGCTTCAGATTATCCTCCAGCGCCTTCAGCGTGTCGGCATCGTCCATGGTCACGGTTTTGGCTGGCATACGCGCCATTTTGGCCACCACATCCTCGATTTCTTTGGTCGAAATGCTTTTCTTGCGTTTGGATGGGGCGATCAGCGTTTGTGCTGCGCCTGCCTCGTCCAGCACATCGATGGCTTTGTCGGGCAGTTTGCGGTCGTTAATATAGCGTGCGCTTAATTCCACAGCCGCCTTAATGGCCGCTGGCTGGAAACGCACCCCGTGATGCTCTTCGTAATAAGGTTTCAACCCGCGCAGAATTTTGATCGTGTCATCTACGCTTGGCTCATACACATCGATTTTTTGGAAACGGCGTGCCAGCGCACGGTCTTTCTCGATGTGGTTATTATATTCCTTGAAGGTGGTCGAACCCATGCAACGCAAGGTGCCACGTGCCAGTGCCGGCTTAAGCAAGTTGCATGCATCCATCGCACCGCCTGAGGTCGAGCCTGCACCGATGATGGTGTGAATCTCGTCGATGAACAAAATCGCATTCGGCAATTTCTCAATCGATTTCAGCACGGCTTTCATGCGTTCTTCAAAATCACCGCGGTAACGTGTGCCCGCCAGCAATGCGCCCATATCCAGCTCAAAGATGACAGCATTTTTCAGCACATCCGGCACCTCGCTGCGGGTAATGCGCAGCGCCAGCCCTTCGGCAATGGCGGTCTTGCCTACGCCCGCTTCACCCACATAAAGCGGGTTGTTCTTGGTGCGGCGGCACAGAATCTGGATGGTGCGTTCCACTTCGCTTTCGCGCCCGATCAAAATATCGGTTTTGCCCGATTCGGCTTTCGCATTCAGATTCACACAATAAAGTTTAAGCGGATCTTTGCTGTCGTCTTCTTCGACTTTCACGCCTTCGCCCAGCCCAGCACCTGTCGCGCCTTTGCTATAGCGAATCGAGCCATCATCCAGCTCTTCTTCTTCATGCTCGTTGTGCGGAGCAGACATAGGCAGATAGTCGCCGTATTTCACGATGCCATGGCTGATGTAATTCACTACAT
>PBPD01000031.1 GCA_002725445.1 Rickettsiales bacterium | reverse complement strand
CTTCCGGCTGTTCAAAGCCTGGCAGCAGCGGCACCAAAGCATCGTAACTGCTTCGCGCTGCCAAATGGCCATTTATCTTTTCAAACAAGGTCATTTTGCCTAAACCGCCCTTCTGTCCGGGGCGTAACTGCACGTTGGAAATAGCAACCAAACGGCCGCCTTCTTCTAATTGATCGTATAAAGCAGACGGAATCTGTTGCACCCCGCCCTGAATCAGAATCACATTATAAGGCGCTTTGGCCGGATAACCATCCAGCATCGAACCCGTTGTGACATCAGCATTAGTAATGTTAAGTGCGTTAATATTATTGCGCGCCTTATCGGTAAACTCGCGCTGCTCGTCCAAACCATACACTTTGCTGGCCAAATGCGCCAAAACAGCGGTGGAGTAGCCTGTCGCACAGCCAATATCCAGCACGGTGTCGGCTTTACGTGGCTGCGCAAGCTGCACCATACGCGCAAAGGTAAGGGGCGACAGCATGAAACGACCGGCACCCACAGCAATTTCTTCATCCACATAAGCCGCATGCGCCAGCTCTTCACTCACGAACATTTCGCGCGGAATAGCCGTTACAGCCTTAAGAATAGCATCATCAGTAACGTTGTTGGGGGTTAGCTGCCCCACCAGCATGGCATATTTTGCCTCAGCAGAATATTGCATAACTCACACCCTTTCGCGCTCGTATATATAATTGACCGCCCCGTAAAGCAAGAAACAACCTGAGTTTTTACCGTCATAGACCGTATTTTATCCTAGCCCCAGCCTATGACCGCTACCGTTTGCACCAAATTACCCAACAATCACTTGATTTGTGCCCGAACGCGTATTATGCACATAGCTCGCATACGCAATGGCCCGGTGGCAGAGTGGTGATGCAGCGGATTGCAAATCCGTGTACGTCGGTTCGATTCCGGCCCGGGCCTCCATCAAATCACCACTATTTTTTAACCTCATCCAACGCAGCACGCACGATAGAAAGTACAATCTGCTCGTCATAAGGCTTTGTCAGATAATAATACACGCCTGTGCCCGCACCTTCGATAACATCTTTTGGCGCACTGGCTGCTGTCTGCATGATCACAGGGATGCCCTGCAGATTGTCATGCTTTTTCATTTCTTCCATCACCTGCATACCATCCATATTCGGCATCATGCGATCTAACAGTACCAGCTCGATATCAGCCGCATTGGCTTTCATCTGCTCCATGGCCTGCACACCATCTTCCGCAGAAATGGTTGCGTAAGATGCATCTTCCAAGATCTCTTCCAGGATCTTCCGATTCAGCTCGTCATCATCAACGATTAAAATTGCCATTAGATATCCTCCATATTGGCTAATACATGACGGTTATTAAGGGGCAAAGTAAAGGATAATTTTGCGCCACCACTCGGATTATTGCTTGCCCATATTTTTCCGTGGTGTGCTTGTATGATCTCGCGACAAATAGCCAGACCCAAGCCTGTGCCGCCCGTAAAGTTACCGCTTTTTATTTTGCTGCTTTGCGCAAATTCGTCAAAAATTGTATCCAGCTCCGCCTCTGGGATCCCGACTCCTTCATCGAGAATAGATATCATGATGCCCGCAGGATCTGACTTGCGGCGCAAACTCTGGGCTGCATCCTCTATGCGGATTGAAATGGTAGAGTTTGCCTCACTAAACTTCACCGCATTACCCAACAGATTAATCATCACCTGCATAATACGCTCGCGGTCAAAATACGCTTCTTTTGCGCTGGCATCATTGGTGATTTTTATCTGAATATTTCTTGCCTCAACCAGCGCGGATAATTCAGTAATGGCTTCGCTTATAACACCTAGATACTCTTGCGTATCAAGTGTGAGATTGATTTTATTTGCCTGGTGCTTTGATAAATCAAGAATATCGTTAACAAGCCGCAATAACCGTGTACCGCTACGATTGATATCTTCAAAATACTGCTCAAGCTTTTCGGCTTCCGCCGTTTTTACTTTGCGCTTACCAAAATTGGAGAAATTAATAATCGCATGCAGCGGCGTTCTCAGCTCGTGCGTTATATTGGTAAAAAACTCGGTTTTAGCCGCATAGGCTGCCTCCGCCTCGTGCTTCGCCTCACGCAGCGCATGCGTACGCTCTTCTACCATATGCTCGAGATTTTCCTTGGCGTTATACAGCGCCATCTCCATTTTACGCTGCTCGGTGGTTACTTCAGTAAAGAGAATTGTGCCGCCAATTTCCTGTCCCGCATCATACCAAGGCATCATTTCCCAGCGAATAAAGTCTTCTATCTCATCAGGCCGTTTCAGCCTGTCTTCCTGCGATTTAATCACCTCTCCTCGCAAGCAACGCCCATGCACCAACTCCCACTTAGCGGCTGATTCTGGAAACAATCCGCCCATGGGCTCGCCGATGACTTTGCGATCAGACAAGCCATGCTGTTTCACCCAACGATCACTGGCCATCATCACATCGCCCAGCTTATCAAACACAACCATACCTGCAGGTGCGTGCTTGATAAAGGTGCGCAACATCTGCTCGTTACGGTATATTTGCTGTTCAAAGCGTTTACGCTCTATCGAATACTCGATAATCCGCTTGAGTGTGAATTCATCACCGCGATCCTTAAGCAAATAATCCTGCGCCCCCAGCCGCACCGAATCCAGCGCAAGCTTCGGATCTTCATAGCCGGAATAAACAATAGTCGGGGTTTTGTTTTTAGTTTTTGCAATAATGCTTTCCAGCGTTTCCAGCCCCTTACTGTCCGGCAGGTTCAAATCCACCATGATAAAGTCAAAATTGCCGTCCGTCAGAAGCTCTAACGCATCACCAAGCAACGTGACAGACTGAAAACGGCTACCCGGAAAAACTTTCTCTACCTTATCCTGCAGAATTTCCGCATCGAACTGATTGTCCTCTACAATCAGAAAATGAAGGGCTCTTTGGGTCTTAATGATACGCGTATCTGCGGGCATAGATTAGGCCGACATCTCATTTTAGAGTAAAACAATAATTATCCTATAATATTTGCACAGTTTTTGCTATGCAATACACTACGGGAATAAAAGAAAACACATTGTACGGTTATGCACAGAGAAAACACATCTACCATTCGTATACTAGCATTTTTACTTAGCACTGCGACTATTTTAGGGTTGGTGATGCATGCCGACCTGGCATTTGCAGCGGTTGAGTCAATAAGCGGCAACAATGCGCTTGATCTCGAAGAGCGCATTGCGAATCTGGAGCATAATGCCGATCACCTTTGGACGATCACCGCCGCCATCATTGTATTTCTTATGCAAGGTGGGTTCCTGTTATATGAAGCAGGACTAGTGCGATCAAAGAACAGTATCAATGTGGCACAAAAGAATCTGGCGGATGCATTCATTTCCGCCACTTTCTATTATCTCATCGGGTTCAACATTATGTTTGGCCCCACCGTCAATGGATTCTGGGGCTGGGGCACCGACCATTACTCTCTTACGCATTTATCCAGCTGGACACATACTTTCTTCGTGTATCAAATTGTGTTCTGCGGCACGGTGGCGACCATTGTGTCGGGTGCGACAGCGGAACGCATGAAATTTGGCGCGTATATGGCATGTACGGCCTTTGTATCGACCGTCATTTATCCTATTTTTGGTCACTGGGCATGGGGCAATAAAATTGACCCTACCAACCACACCTTCCTCACCGATGATGGTTTTATCGATTTTGCCGGCTCAACCGTTGTTTGCTCGCTGGGCGCATGGGTATCGCTGGCAGCCCTGATGGTGATTGGACCGCGTATCGGCAAATATAATGACGATGGCAGCGTAAATCCTATTCAAGGGCATAGCATCGTACTCGCCGCCTTCGGTGGGCTAGTAATGTGGATGGGCACGCTCGCCTTCAATAGCGGGCTGGCGCATGCGGGCTCGGAAGAGCTGGCACACGTTATCTCTAACACCATTCTCGCAGGCTCATTCGCGGGCTTAACCGCGCTAGTTTGTGGCCGACTCTATGAAGGACTATACCGACCAGAACGCTCTATTTTTGGTATGCTGGGCGGCATCGTAGCCATTGCGGCTGGCTGTCACGTATTCCCTACTATTGGTACATTGATTGTATCGGTTGTTGCAGGCCTGATCTGTTATTTCGGGTTTGAGATTCTTACCCGTAAATTCAAAATTGATGACGCCGTATGCGCCATTCCTATCAACGGATTCTGTGGTGCTTGGGGCACATTAATGGTCGGCCCACTCATGATGGAAGAAGCACTTGGCGAAACTACACGTTTAACACAAACCCTTGTGCAGGCAGAAGGGGTAGCGATTGCCTTCCTGTGGGCATTTGGTTTGTCTTATATCTTCTTCCGGATTCTCGACAAAATGGTTGGACTGCGCGTCACACCTGCCGAAGAACAAGTTGGCCTCAATACCGCAGAGCATGGTGCAACACTGGGCACAGGCCTATTACAGGAGGCGCTCGTCGATATTGTCGAGGGGGAGCGCGACCTCACCCGCCGTCTGGACCAGACCACGGGTGATGAATCTGCAGAAATTGCCTATTTGTTCAATAAATTCGTTGAACGCCTGCAATATCTGATGATTACTATTTTGCAAAATGCCAAAGTGCTGGATACCACGTCTGAGCGACTATCAACTATGTCGACCAAATTCTCGCAAAGCTTCTCTAATATCTTCGAACAATCCACCGTGCTCAGTGATAGCACACGCGAGCTATCAAAAGATGTAGATGGCGCAGCTATGGTCACTGGCGAGATTAACCAGAATGTGCAATCCATTGCCCAGAGTGCCGAGCATCTTTCCAGCAATCTGCAAACGGTTTCACAAACGATTGGCCAAATGACCGCGTCAATCCGTGAAATTGCTGACAATGCTAATGAAGTGTCAGGTGTGACGGGCAACGCCAAACAAAGCGCTGACCGAGCTGCGCAGGCTGTGGCCCAGCTGACTACGGCAACCGAGAAAATTGACGGCGTGGTCGATTTGATTAAAGACATTGCCGAACAGACCAATCTGCTTGCACTTAATGCGCTTATCGAATCGGCACGTGCAGGCGAAGCCGGCAAAGGCTTTACCGTCGTTGCAAATGAGGTGAAAAGTCTGGCAGAGCAAACCGCTAAGGCAACCGATGAAATCGTACAACGCATTAGCGATGTGAACCACAGCACCCGCGATGTACATCAGGTGATTCAGGATGTGACCGGCATTGTGGAAACCGTCAATGTCGCCATTGGCACTATTTCCAATTCCGTATCCAAGCAAAGTGAAGATACCACGCTTGCTGCCAATAAAGTGTCCGAATCGGCAAAAGAAGCGCAGAGTGTATCGGAAGCGATCAGCAATGTCGCGGAAGGGGCAGATTCCGTATCGCAAAACATGCAATCTGCAGCACGGCAATTGGCCAATGTGCTTAAATCTGTCGAGGACTTTACTATTGAAACGCGTCACAATCAGGAGCTAGCTGACCGTGTGAGCGACACGTCTGAAGACCTCTCGTCGGTGGCAGACCAGCTGGTGGGGAAAGTGGGTGAATACAAAACCTAGGCAGCCGTACCGCTCATTAGTATGACTACGCTCTCTAAACGCAGATTAGTGCGTTTAGACTGCCGATAAAAACTGTAGGTGTTAGGCGTCTACCAATGCTACGCTGGCCTTTTCTTCTTCCGTGCGGGCCTGCATTGCTTCCAGCATTTCTGTCAGCACCGAGCTTTGCTGCAATGCATTTTCCAACACATTAAACTGCTCGTTCAGCTTTTCCATAAATGATAGCGGGCTATAATTAGACGCGGGCGCCAATGCTTCTTTCATAGCTTCCTGTTGCCCCATCAATGCTTCCATCGCCTGTTTCGCCAGACTTCCCGTTATCTTGTTGAAGCCAGCCAGCACAGGGTTGCTATCAATATCCGTGTTATACGTCACCATACTCAGCGACGCGGACTCACTCCGTTCATAACGCAGGCTGTTAGACGTTGCCTCCAGCGACTCAGTGTAATTCACCGAACCCGACATTACCGTATTATCGGTGCGGAGACTAAAGTTCAGCGAGAAAGAGGTGTAGTTCTGTTGATAATCGCCGCTTTGAAAATTTTGCTGATTAAAAGATGCCGAGAACCCAAACTCGATATTACCGCCCAACGCTGACGGGTTTTGCTCAATCGCTTTCAGCGCGGCATCCGCCATATTGGCCAGATCACCCAATACACCGCCGACAAACTCAGCATTGGTGTTTTTGTTCACAAATTGTTTCAAATCACGCAGCGCGTCCGTCACCGCGTCTGCATCCGTATCCTTGGTGAGACGGGCAATAATGTCCTGCAGTTGCGTCATACGATCCGCCTGCGTGCTCACCTCAACACTATCGCCAGCTGCTTGCACAGCATCGGGCGTTTGCGTTTCTTCGGCTGGCGCAGCCAGACGTTCTAGCAAACGTGCAGGCACGCTTGCAGGGTTATCCTGTTGAAAACGTTGTGACAGACCCGCCTGAGTCTGCGCATTGATAAGAGAACTCATCCGTCCCTCCTACATGGTGGACCTTATACATTATAAACAGTTACTTACTGTTACTATCAGTATAGCATAGCAAAATGGCATAATAAATGCATATATGGGGCAGATAATACCCTAAGACGGGCAAACGCAAGGTGAGCAATAGCAAGGAGCTAAAAATAACCCCATGGTTACGTTCAATTTTGACCTGATCATCGATCAAACCATCACTTTTTTCCCTAATAACGACAATATTGGGTTCGGATTTGTATCGGCCAGTCAGGTCACACTGACCGAAAATGAAATTGCCACTGGTGTATTTAACACCGTGATCTCAACAGATGCGGGGAGCGTTACACTTGCCAACACGCAAATCGGCAACCTCACCCTTTCGAATTTGTTTTTCTCCGATGGCAGTGTCATGGCCATTGGCGACCGCACCTCGGATGCCGCTGCTGATGACAATGCCGACACACTTGATTTCAACGCTGATGTGGCGCTAGGCTCGGCGGTCACACGCAACAACCAACTGTTTGGGCTCGGCGGCGCGGATACGATCGATGCTGGCAGCACGACGGGCAATAACTTGATTTTTGGTGGCGATGGCGACGATGCCATCACAGCCGGCTCTGGCATCAATACAATTTATGGGGGCAGCGGCACGCAAGATACCAGCGACGGTGGCGATACCATCACGCTCGGCAACCGTACGAGTCTGGTATATGGCAATGCAGGTGCGGACACCATCGGCTTCAACTCGCCCGTATTAAACGAAACCAACACCAGTATTTTTGGCGGCGCAGGCGCCGATGTCATTAATGCCCCTGCAGCAGTTGGTGCTTTATATGTGGCAGCAGGCACCGAGGGAGACACCGTCAATCTGGTCAATTCTTCCGGCGCGCATACCGTACTGGGCGGCGCAGGTGGCGACACCATTGATGCAGGCGGCAGCCTTGGCGCGCTTACATTGTTTGGCGGCACCTCCACCATCGACAGCAATGACGATGGCGATCAATTCATTCTGGGGCGCGGCAGCAGTCTGGTCTACGGCAATGCGGGTGCAGACACGGTGACACTAAACGCAGATGCGGGACAAATCGCCACCGTTTATTTTGGCAGCGGTAGTGACAGCGCCACCAGTGCCGCTAATTTCGGCAGCTATAACCTGATTGCCGGGCTGGGCGGCGACACGATTGATCTGACAGGGCATGCGGGCAATGCTACGATTATAGGCGGCAACGGACAGGTAGATGCGGCCGATGACGGCGACACGCTGACCGGCGGCGTTGGCGGCCATGTGCTGATGTATGGCAATGGCGGCGGTGACGTGCTGAGTGTATCACCTGCGGCTAACCGCGTGGCTGAAGTCTATGGCGGCGCTAATGATGACACCATCAATGCCGCGCCACAGGATCGCAGCTCCACCCTCAACCTCAATGGCAATCTGGGAAACGATGCATTTAATCTCGATTTCAGCACCTCCCCTGCGGTGGCGAACCTGATAGATTTCGGCATCGGAGACGACACAATTGCTACCACGCTCAGCGGCGGTGACGCCACAACCCTCGTCATCGAACGTGGTGAGAGCAACACAACGGTGCGCAATGGCGGCGAAGAGCAAATGGTGCTGGGACTATTCACCGGCAACTTCACGGCTGAAAATTTTGTCATTAGCGATAGCTCGCTGCTACTCACCAATTTTAATGGCGAAGCAGACACGCTAACAGGCAGCGACAATAACGACCAGATACGCGCAGGCGACAATGGCGATAGCATCGTAGCTGGCGCAGGCATGGATCTGATTATAGGCGGTGCAGGCGCCGATACGATCAGTATCAATAGTGCCGATATCAGCAATGCAGACACGATTAACGGTGGTGCTGGCGCCGACACGTTACTGATTGGTACACCAGCCGTAACGGTGAACGATATTTTCTTTGCCAATGTACGCGCCATCGAAACGCTGGCTTTAGATACAGGTGATTTTAGCGCAAACGGGTTGGCACTTGGCGCACAAGCAGCGGCGGCTGGCATTCGCACCATTGATGCGAGCGCTGCAAGCAGTGCTAACGTTGATCTCAGCGGCATGACCGCTGGCATCACTTACAACGGCGCCACCGGCGACGATACGGTGATTGGCACAGTCAATGCCGACGTTATAAACGGCGATGCGGGTGACGATGTTATCTCGGCCTCGCTGGGGGCTGACACATTAACAGGAGGCGACGGTAATGATGTATTTTCTTACTTTGCCGCTGATGGCGTTGCAGATATTGAAGGCAACGACACCATAACCGATTTTGATGCCGGCACCGCACTGGACGCAGTGGACACGTTCCGTTTCAGCGCAGGGCCTAACAATTACGATCTGGGCAACACCGATGCGGCCGTGGATGGTGCTATCATTTCCAGCATCACATCCGCTGGCGGGCCAAATACCGAGTTGGTGATTCTGACCAATGTAGGCATCGCCACACAAGACATCACGACCAGCCTCAACACCATCAATAATTTTGTGCAGCCGACACGCGGCATGCTGGATGTGTTCTATGACACTACGAAAGGGCATGCGGTTATTTATTATGACAATAACGGCAGCACAGCCGGTGGGCATAATCTTGTAGCGAACCTCACCAACATCACCGACATAGCTGACATGACGAATTTTAACTTCAACGATTTCGTCTTTATTTAGATACCTGCCTTTGACGGCTGACAGATTGATTTCCTGCACGAAGCGTGCTAACGGCTTAGGCTACGCTAATCAAAGGAGTGCGATCAATGGATTTCAATCAAGAAGAAATTATGCTGTTTTTGCAAGAAGAAGGTGTGGACTGGGCCATTAACATTGCTGCCGCGGTTGCCATATTTATTCTTGGTAGGTGGCTGGCAAAATTCTTGGTTGGATTTACAAACAAGCTACTCCGCCGCAGTAAAGTGGATGAAACACTCATTGGGTTTTTGGGCAACATTGTCTATGCGTTAGCACTTACCCTAGTCATCATTGCGTCACTAAGCAAATTGGGCATTAACACCACGTCGCTTGCGGCTGTACTGGCTGCGGCAGGGCTGGCGATTGGTCTGTCTTTGCAGGGCTCGCTGTCAAACTTTGCCGCCGGCGTCATGCTCATCTCGTTTCGTCCGTTCAAAAAAGGTGACTATGTGGAAGCCGCAGGCTCCGCTGGCACAGTAGACGATATCAGCATTTTCACCACCACCCTGAAAACACCCGACAACCGCGTGCTGATTGTGCCCAACAAAAACATCCTTGATAACAACATTATCAATTATTCCGCCATGGACACACGCCGCATAGATATGGTGTTTGGCATTGGCTATGATGATGATCTGAAAAAGGCTAAAACCATTCTGATGGAAGAGCTGGAGAATGATGATCGGGTGCTGAGCGACCCTGCGCCAGTCGTTGTCGTCGGTGAGTTGGCAGATAGCAGCGTAAACTTTCTGGTGCGTCCATGGACCAAGTCAGAGGATTACTGGGCAACCAAATGGGATTTGACCGAGCGCATCAAACTGCGCTTTGACGCCGAAGGCATTTCGATCCCGTTCCCGCAACGCGATCTGCATGTCTATCAGGAAACCATTACGAAAGAAGAGAAAGCAGCATAATCATGCAATACCGCACCTTAGGCAATACCGATCTGGATGTGAGTGTCATCTGCCTTGGCAGCATGACATGGGGCGAACAAAACACCGAAGCCGAAGCCCATCAACAGCTTGATTATGCCCTCGATTGCGGTGTGAATTTTATCGATACGGCAGAGATGTATGCCATCCCGCCGCGCAAAGAAACCTACGGCCTGACCGAGCAATATATCGGCAGCTGGCTTAAACAGCGTGGCAAGCGCGATGATGTCATTCTGGCCACCAAAGTGGTCGGCCCTTCTGAGGCGTTTGATTACGTGCGCGATGGCTCGCCCCGACTGGATCGCAAAAACATCGAAGCCGCAATCGATGCCAGCCTGAAGCGATTGCAAACCGATTACGTGGACCTCTATCAACTGCATTGGCCAGAACGGAAAACCAATTTTTTCGGCAAGCTGGGTTACACACATAGTGAGGACGAACAGGCCGTGCCGCTGGCCGATACGCTGGGCGCATTGCAGGAACTGGTGGAACAGGGCAAAGTGCGCCATATTGGCTTGTCCAACGAAACCCCGTGGGGCGTAATGCATTGCATGCAACTGCATAAAGAGCACGGGCTGCCGCGCGTCGTGAGCGTACAAAACCCCTATAACCTGCTGAATCGCTCCTATGAGGTAGGACTGGCCGAAGTATCTATCCGTGAGCAATGTGGTCTGCTGGCATACTCGCCACTGGGGTTTGGTGTCCTAAGCGGCAAATACTTGGAAGGCCGTCGCCCTGAAGGTCGCCGCCTCACGCTGTTTCCGTCCTACAAACGTTACTTTTCGCAGGCAGGGCAAGAAGCAACCGCACGCTATGTCGCACTTGCAAGGCAGCATGGGCTGGAGCCGGCACAGATGGCACTGGCCTATGTGAATAGCCGTCCCTTTGTTACCAGCAATATCATTGGCGCTACCACCATGCTGCAGCTCAAAGCCAACATCGAAACCGCTGACATGCAGCTTAGCGAAGACGTGCTGAATGGCATTGAAGCGATCCATAACGATCACGCCAACCCTTGCCCATGATGTATCTGCCACAAGCGGAATTAAATCCTGCCGATTATGGATTGTTTATCTGCTGGGGGTTGCGCCTGTGGATATTTTGCGTTATACCTATGAACAACAATAAAAATACATAAACAGCTCGGTTAGGCCTGTATAAACGTAACAACAGAGCTTGACGCTATGAAATATCATTCACTTTTCGCCCTAATGGCCTGCACTGCAATGGCTGCACAGCTACTGCCTGGCGATGCAGAAGCGCGCTTACTCCGTGATTATAAACATAAGCAACAGTATAATACCCCCGAATGGTATGTGGGCCTGCAAGGTTCGGTAAACTTTGTATCGGATGCAGATCTGGATGAAAGCGGCACTCCTACTCCGCTGCTGGGCGATATTGCTTTCGAAAGCGGCTATGGCGTGGGCGCAGTAGTGGGTTATGCACCACAGGATCCTCGCTCAGGTCTCAATTTCTTACGCGTTGAAGGTGAACTGAGCCTGCGTGATAATGAGCTGGAGAGCCTGAATACCAATCAAGCCAACTTCGTACTAAACAGCGATATGCAAGTAAAAGCGGCCATGCTTAACCTGTATGCTGATTTTGGCGAACGAGTAGGTTGGAAGCCTTACATCGGTGCAGGTGTGGGCGCTGCCACCTATACACTGGAAAGCACGGGCACTATCTCGATTGATGATGAAGATACCGTGCTGGCCTATCAGGGCATGCTGGGCATGAATTACACACCCAAAAGTATGCCACTGACGGAATTTAACTTTGGTTATAAATACTTCACCAGTCAGGATCCTGAATTTATCAGCAACTTTAACACCCGACTGGAAGTAGAATATGAAGCGCACACCTTAGAGGGTGGCGTACGCTTCTTTTTCTAGAGCAATCAAGCTAATTAAGCAGCCTGACTTAGCTTTGCACGCTCTGCTTTAGGCAACGAGCTGCGCAGCATCCATGCGGCTTTTTCGTGCACGCTTAGGCGGTCAACTAGTAGGCCAATTGTCACTTCATCATCTGCCTTCTGCGCAGCATTTAATGCGGCATTCAGACTCTTGGCTACGGCGAACTGATCGTCGTGCAACTCGGCCACCATCTCCAGATCATCCTTCTCTGCATCACCTGCAGACAATGTGGTTAATTTGTTAAAAGCCGTAAAGCTACCAGGTGCCTTCGCCCCTAGTG
>PBPD01000030.1 GCA_002725445.1 Rickettsiales bacterium | reverse complement strand
CGACAAGGGCTGGTGCTTGGCTGTTTTCGCCTTTCAGATAGGCCATTACCTGTGCCGGGAACCACGGGCGGCCATAGGTACCGCGCCCAATCATCACGCCGTCAGCACCCGATTCGCTTAGCGCTTTGTCGACATCGGCAAATTCGGTGATGTCACCATTGACGATAACGGGCAGGTTAATCGCATCTTTCACCTTGCGCACAAAGCCCCAATCGGCATTGCCTTTATACATCTGGCAGCGGGTGCGGCCATGCACCGTAATCATTTTGATGCCTACTTCCTCGGCGATTTTCGCAATTTTGGGGGCGTTCAGGCTGTCGTGATCCCAGCCCATGCGCATTTTGAGTGTCACCGGAATATCAACCGCTTTGGCGGTAGCTTCAAGAATTTCCGCGGCGAGTTTTTCGTGGCGCAACAGGGCTGAGCCTGCCATGCCGTTCACTACCTTCTTCACCGGGCACCCAAAATTGATGTCGATAATGTCGGCACCACGATCCTGATTCAGCTTGGCGGCTTCGGCCATTACTTCAGGCTCGCAACCTGCCAGCTGCACTGCAAACGGGCGCTCCAACGGCTCGAAGCGGCACATGCGCTCGGCATTGATGGTTTCCAGAATAACGGCCTTGCTGGCGATCATTTCCGACACCACCATACCCACGCCAAAGCGCTTCACCATTTTGCGAAACGGCAGGTCGGACACGCCGGTCATCGGTGCTAGTAACACGGGTGAGTCAATGCTCACATCGCCTATTTGTATTGGTTTGGGTGTAAAGCCTGTCATTGTTATCTCGTCTTGCCTTTGCGTATGCCTTCGTCATAATGCGTGCGCGCTTATACGCAAAAATACGCAAAATAGCAACTCTTTCAAAGGAATAACGTTATAGCCTCCGATGCAGACATAATCGCTTTGGTGGTGGCAGCAGGCACAGCCAGTCGCTTTGGGGGGGATACCCCTAAGCAATATAAGCCGCTGCACGGCAAAGCATTGTTGCGGCACAGTGTGGAGGCATTGCTCGCGCACCCGTTGGTCGATCAGGTGTGTGTCTGTATTCATCCCGACCATGTGGCGCTGTATGAAGCAGCCACCGAAGGGTTGGAATTATTGCCACCTGTGTTTGGTGGGGCAACACGCCAGCAATCGGTGTTGAACGGGTTGGAGGCGCTGGCCGATATCGTGCCACAATCGGTGCTTGTGCACGATGCCGCACGGCCTTATCTGTCCGCAGAGGTGATAGATCGCGTATGTAATGCGCTACACGAGCATGCCGCAATCATCCCTGCGACGGCGGTAACAGACACGATAAAGCGTGTGGAACAGAATTGTGTGGCGGAAACCTTGCCACGCGATGCACTGGTGCAGGTGCAAACCCCGCAAGGCTTTGCCTATGCGGATTTGCTGGCAGCACACCGTGCGCATGCAGGTAAGGGATTGAGCGATGATGCCGCCGTGATGGAAGCGGCGGGTATACCGATTTATGTGGTGGACGGGGCGCAGGCTAACAGCAAAATAACGCATGCGACAGATTGGGAGCAGCCAATGGATATACGTACAGGCATGGGATTTGATGTGCATGAGATGAAAGAACATCCGTCTTATCGCACAGGCGCGCAACGCAAAATGACATTGTGCGGTGTAGGCGTGCCCAGCGAGTATTATCTGGAAGGGTTCTCCGATGCGGATGTTGGCTTGCATGCTATTGTAGACGCCTTGCTGGGGGCGATTTCAGCGGGCGATATTGGGCAGCATTTCCCGCCCGGTGACCCGAATTGGAAAGACGCCGATTCGGCCGATTTCACCATTGCCGTTCGCGATATGGTGCGCGCCAAGGGCGGCGTGATTAATCATGTTGATGTGACATTGATTGCAGAATATCCGAAAGTGGGGCCGTATCGCGATGCCATGCAGCAGCGGGTGAGTGAATTGCTGGAGATCGAACGCTCGCGGGTGAGTGTTAAGGCAACGACTACTGAAAAACTCGGTTTCACAGGGCGCGGCGAAGGTGTGGCGGCACAAGCGGTGGCCACGGTAAGATTATAGATAATTAAGGGGGCGGTAATGACAGATTATAAAGGTAAATGCTTGTGTGGAGCAGTCACATTCACGGTGGAAGTGGCAAAGCCTGAAGTAGGGGCGTGCCATTGTTCTATGTGCCAAACCTGGGGCGCAGGCCCAACCCTAATGGTGCATGAAACCAAAGCACCCGTGGTGGAGGATGCATCGCAGCTGGGGGTATATGCTGCTTCGCCATGGGGCGAGCGTTGCTTTTGCAAGCAATGCGGTTCGTCGTTGTTCTGGCGGATGAAAGATGGCAGTTTCCACGCGGTTTCTTTAGCCGCATTAGAGGATGCGAATGATTTCAGCTTCCATTCGGAAATCTTCATTGATGAAAAACCAGCCTATTACAGTTTTGCAGGTGAGCGTTTATGCATGACCGGCGCAGAAGTGTTTGCCGCTATCAGTGGAGAGGCGCATGAGTAAACCAGCAACAGCCAAATGGTATCACCCGACAGTATTACTGGTGACGTGGTTTGCATCGGGGCTGGTGCCAAAGGGCAAAGGCACGGCGGGTTCGCTTGCGGCATTGCCTTTTGCGTGGGTGTTTTACCAATATGGCGGGCCATTGGCACTGTGGGTGGCAACCATTGCCGCAACAGCCATTGGCTGGTGGGCGTCGGCGCGCTATATGCGCATGCATAATCGGCAAGATGACCCGCAGGAAATTGTGATCGATGAAGTGGCGGGGCAATGGCTGGTGCTGGCCTGTGTGCCGCTGCTCTATCTTGACCCCACTCCAAAACAGGAATTCGTTGTATTCATAGGTGCTTTTTTATGCTTCCGCCTGTTTGATATATGGAAACCGTGGCCTATTTCGCTGGCGGATCGTAAGGTGAAGGGCGCGCTCGGCGTTATGCTGGATGATCTGCTTGCCATGCCCTACGCGGTAATGCTGCTAGGGTTTTTAGGGCATTTGGACCAAATCGCAGAAGCGATTATAGGGGGGTGATATGTTTTCCGATGCGTTACGCGATCAGGCGGCTGCCTTGTTGGAAGCCTGCCGACAACGTGGCTGGATGCTGGCCACAGCCGAATCATGTACGGGCGGGTTGATCGCCGGGCTATTGACCGATATTGCAGGCTCTTCGGATGTGGTGGACCGTGGGTTTGTCACCTACGCCAATGAAGCCAAGCGCGATATGCTGGGCGTCACCGACACATTGCTGGATGCGCAAGGCGCCGTCAGCCCGCAAGTGGCAAAAGCCATGGCAGAGGGGGCAATCCGCCATTCGCGAGCGCAGCTATCGATTGCAGTGACGGGCATTGCAGGCCCAGGCGGTGGCAGCAAAGACAAGCCTGTCGGGCTTGTGCATTTTGCATCCGCCATGCGTGACGGTGACACCACCAATGAGTATCATGTCTTTGAAGGTGACCGCAGTGCCGTGCGTATGGCCACGGTGAAGCAGGCGCTGCATATTTTGCAGGCCCGCGCACAACAATCCTAACGTTTGAAAACGGCTATTCGTCTGCTTCCTGTTCGTGGCGTTCGCGGAACACTTTTGCCCAGCTTTGTTTGCTGGTTTGCGGTGAGCGGGTGAGTGCCAGCGCGTCGGATGCTACATCTTCGGTCACCACACTGCCCGCACCAATCATAGCGCCCGCACCCACGACAACAGGCGCCACCAGCGCGGTGTTTGAGCCGATGAAGCTATAGCGGCCGATCTCGGTGTGGTGTTTGTTGAAGCCATCATAGTTGCAGGTGATGGTGCCCGCACCAATATTAGCGCCTTCGCCCACATAGGCATCGCCAATATAGGACAGGTGGCTGATTTTGGCTTCTTGCGAAATCTCGGCTTTTTTAATCTCGACGAAATTGCCGATTTTGCTGCGTGTGCCGATATTGCTGCCCGGACGGATGCGTGCATATGGGCCAAGCATCACCTCGTCGCCTATGACAGTGCCTTCAATATGCGTAAACGCCTTTACCTCAACATGGTCACCAATCGTGACCTCTGGCCCGATACATACATGTGGGTGAATCACCACATCGCGGCCCATCTGCGTATCGGCAGAGAGATACACCGTTTCGGGTGCGACCAATGTTACCCCTTTATCCAGCGCGCGCTTGCGCAAACGTTGTTGCAATGCGGCTTCTGCGTCGGCGAGTTGTTGGCGCGAATTGACGCCCAGCACTTCGGTTTCGTCGCATTCCACTACGCGGCAGGTCAGGCCACGCCCATTGGCAATGGCCACCACATCGGTGAGGTAATATTCTTCCTTGGCGTTTTTATTGTCGATCTGGCGCAGCATTTCCCACGCATGGTTGCCGCGAATAGCGATCACGCCTGAGTTACATAAGCCAATGGCTTTTTCGCTGTCGTTCGCATCCTTAAATTCAACAATGCGTTCCAGCGTGCCATCGTCCTGTGTGACAAGGCGCCCATATTCGGCCGGGTCGTGCGGGCGCATGCCAAGCACCACCACGCCTGTATCGGTGTGGGAGTCGAATAGCTTCATCATCGCCTTCAGCGTATCAGGTGTGATAAGCGGTGTGTCGCCATAAAGCACAAGCAAATGGCCTTTGACATCGGCGAGTTGCTCTTGCGCTGCCAGCACCGCATGGGCTGTGCCGAGCTGTTTGCCTTGTGCCGCAATGCGCATGTGTTTGTGGCGGCGCGTGGCATAGGATTCCACATCGCGCATGCCCGGCGCGACCACGGTGAGCAATGGCTCGCAGCCGGCTTGTTTGGCGGCATCGATCACATGGCCAAGCATGGGGCGGTTCGCGACCTTATGCATCACTTTGGGCAAGTCCGAGCGCATGCGTGTGCCCTTGCCGGCGGCAAGAATAATTGCGGAGGTGGAATAAGATGTATTCATAAGCTAGCCATTCATTATTTCGTGGCGTATGATACGGCTTCATGATGGAAATGCAGCAACAAATTGTTTTTATCCTGCTTGCCGGTTTTGCCCTTGTTTTTATGGTGGCGGCTCTGGCTGGCTGGCGACGCGCGCTCAAACTGGCAGAGCGTAACCGACAACTCGAAATCGAACTGGCATCTTCCGCCAGCTACTCTGAACGGCTGGCAGAATACAGGCAAGAGCTGGAGGAGATGGAAGCAGCGCTTGAGACATCGCGCATCGCGGAAGCAAAAGCGCATGCGGAAATGGAAAAACATACCAGCCTCGCCGAGCAGCGTTTGAAGGAAATGCAGGCGCGCATGGATGACTGGGCCAAGCAGCAGGAAGAGTTTAAGCAGGCGGCAAAAGCATCTGTGATGGAAGCGGGTAGTCAAATGTCGACCAAGCTGTTGGAAGACCATAAGCGAGAAATGGAAGCGGCCAAGAAAGAGCAGGAGAAGCTGTCGGAAAAAACCACCAAGGAATTGATGGGTAATTTTGAACAGCTGACCAAATCGGTGGCGCAAATCCAGTCGGTGTCGGGCGATAACGCCAAGCAGGTGGAAACCGTGATGCGCGCGCTAACCCATCCGGCAGGTGCGGGCTTTATGGCAGAGGTAGGCTTGGAAAACTCATTGAAAACGCTTGGGCTGGAGCCGCAACGCGATTACGTGCTGCAATACCATGTGGCTACCGAAGAGGGCAGCAATTTGCGCCCCGATGCGGTGATCTTCCTGCCGCAAGACATGGTGATGGTGATTGACAGCAAAGCATCCAAATTCTTCGTAGAGCTGGCAGAAGTTGAAGGCACAGAACGGGAAGAGGCGGTGCTCAAGCAACTGGTGCGCAGCATGCATAGCCATATCGATGCATTGGCACGCAAACAATACACCAACGCGGTAGCCGAGGTGATGAAGAAGCAGCAAAAACGCTTGGGACGCATGCTTAATGTGATGTATCTGCCAAGCGATGCCGCCATCGAAAAATTGCGCAAAGTGGACGGTAGCATCGTCGAGAAATGCGAAAAGGCCGATATTATTCTGGCGGGGCCAGCCAGTTTGCAGGCATTGTTCTCGCTAGCGCGTCAGCAGATAAGTGCCGCGCGGCAGGATGAAAACCAGCAACGTATTGTGCAGAATGTGAGTGAAGTGATGGACAGTATGATCACCGCGTTAAAGCATGTGGATGGTGTGGGTAAGAACATTCAGGGATCGGCCAAAAAGTTCGATGATTTTGCGCGTTCACTTAATGGTCGTTTGTTGCCAAAGCTGCGCAAATTGCAGCAGTTGGGTGTGGAACCACCAAAGAACAAAGAGCTGCCTGTGAGTATTGCATCTTATGAGGTGCGCAAAACAGATGAGATTATTACCATTGATGCGGAAGAAAATGACGATGAGTCCGCACCGCTAGCCTTGGCGAAACATCAATAATTTTTCAATGGATTGCCAGTCAATGGCATCATAATTGCAGTTAATTGCATTGTTTCTTCTTAAGAAAACGCGATGCGGTTGGGTTGACTGCCTGTGGATAGTTTGTTAAATTATGGTTAATAAGAGGTATTGATACCTTAAGAAAGCATAAAGACAGAACGAGGTGTGGGTGATGGAACTTTCCAGAAGACAATTTTTAGTAGGTGTTGGCGGCGCAATGGCGGCGGCAGCTTCTCCGCAATTGGCGAGTGCGAGTATTAACGCAACAACGCGTAATAGCGGCCTGATTGCAGCGAAAACCTTGTCGTTCGCCAGCACACATACAGGTGAAAAAGGCACGTTCACTTTTATGGAGCATGGGAAGTATGTGGGCGAAGAGATCGCCCGTATGAACCAATTGATGCGAGATCACCGCACGGGCGATGTTGAGCAAATGGATGTGAATTTGTTTGAACTGCTGGCAAACCTTTTGGATAAGGTGGATGCAAGTGACAAAGAAAT
The DNA here is from genome assembly GCA_002725445.1 of Rickettsiales bacterium. Taxonomy (GTDB): domain Bacteria; phylum Pseudomonadota; class Alphaproteobacteria; order Rickettsiales; family UBA3002. The sequence continues at coordinate 904 of PBPD01000030.1, read as the reverse complement.
TCAGATCATTTCGGCCTATCGCTCGCCTAAAACCAATGCCAAATTAGCGGCAAATTCTAATGGGGTAGCCAAGAAGAGTTATCATATGCGCGGTATGGCGATGGATATTCGTGTGCCAGGTGTTGATCTGGGTCACTTGCATAAAGCGGCGCTGGATTTGAAAGCTGGCGGCGTAGGCAAATATGCCTCATCCAACTTTATTCACGTTGATACGGGGCGTGTACGTTTTTGGTAAGGCGGATTAACGCGCGGCCAATTGCGTCGTGAAGATATCCTGTGTTGCTTTGTTAAACGCATATTCCATGCGCTCGTCTTTCTTATAGATATCGTTGTAAAACTCGGCATGGCCGTGTTCGTTTACCCATGCGGTCAGATACGTGGTGTAGATGGGTACGGTACGGCGCACTGACATATATTTATTGTCGGTACCGCTATACCATTCATCCACCGTTTTTTTATTGATGTCATTTTGCATGGCTACAACGAAATCCAAGAATGCTTTGGGTTTTTGCAGACGGATGCAGCCAGAACTCAGCGCACGATTAGCACGGCTGAATAAGTAGGGCTTGGAGGTATCGTGTAGATAGATCGAGTCATTATTTGGCAGCGGGAATTTTACTTTGCCCAAAGCATTGCTGCTTCCTGCATTTTGCACCAGACGTATATCGGACGCGGTTACATTGTTCCAATCTACTTCTTCGGCGCGCATTTCGTTGCCTGTGTGGCGGTCAATCACCGTGTAATTGCCTTCATTTACATAGTCAGGGTTATTGCGAATCTTGGGCAACAGGTCTTTGGAAAGAATTTTGTAGGTGGGTGTCCATGTTGGGTTTACTACGAACTGCGAGATCTTATGGTTGAACTCTGGCGTTGCGCGGTCTGGTTTGCCGACAATTACATTCAT
>PBPD01000029.1 GCA_002725445.1 Rickettsiales bacterium | reverse complement strand
GCAGGAAAACGCCACCGAGGCATTTGAACTGCTGAAACAAGCACAATCAGTCATTGCCGAACGCCGTGCCTATGGTGGCAGCCTGCGTGCGCGTACCGATGTGATTGCCAGCGGGCTGGACACTGCGCGCACCAATCAGGATGCAGCACGCGGCCAGCTGGCCGACACCGACATCGCCGCCGAAGCAACCGAGCGCAGCCTTAACGAGGCCGGCCTGCAAATGGCCATCAACATGGGTGCACGCGCCAACGAGCTGTATGAAACCATCGCCAACGCCACCTTCAGCCGCCTCGACGACTACACCAACCTCGCCTAGTTACCCACGCGCAGGCGTAACGCTGCTTAGCTAAGCTCCACCGCTACAAACGCAAAGAAAAACCCTACCGCATAAATCGCCACGCTCGCCCAATAGACCACACCGCCAATGCGGCGCATGCGGGTGCAGATAGCCGCGGCGCGCGGGTCTGCCGGGCATGGTGCATAGCGTGCGTTCCAGCGCAACAGCCCGCCTGCCACAATCAGCGTGCCGGCAATGCCAAACACCCACACTTTATGCTGCGAGAGTGCCACCAGCCACGGCGCACTGCTCACCAGCCCGGCCAGTGCTGCCCCTGCCCCAAGCGCCACAAACAGCGCCGGCAGAGCGCAACACACCAATGTGCCGAGCGCAGTAAACAAGCCTGCCACCGGCACGGCGACAGATTGCCAAATCGTTACGTTTTTTTGGCTTACATCATTTTGCGTCATAATTGCGATCAATACTCACTGTGTTATAGCCCGCATCTTCTACCAGTTTGCGCACCGTTTCATCTTCCAAATCGGTGCCATCCTGCAGATTAATGCTCAGGCGTTTTTCATCCATATTCACGTTCACGGCTTGCACTTCATCGCGTTTGCCAAACACTTTTTCCAGTGCCTGCGCGCAGAAATCACAGACCAGCCCATTAATCGTGGCGGTCAAAGTGCGATCATTTGCCAAAGCAGGTGCGCTAGCCATCCATGCCAGCACCATAGTCAGGGTCATTAATTTTTTCATGTCACGTATCTCCGTTTTATCTCTGTTAATCAGACGCTAATTAAAATCGTATCGTGTAGTTCACCATCACGTCGCCGCGCAGTGACACACCGGCTTCGGCCATATGCACGCCTTTGAACAGACGTACCATCGGCGTCACATCCCACACTTCTTCGCTGCGTGCGGGGCGATGATCGACCTGCAACATCAGCCAGGTATGCAAATCGCCATAATCCCCAATATAGGGAGCCACGCCCACGCGGGCGCGCTGTTCGATCCCGCTATGGATATCGCCTGCATAGGTGCCGTGCAGCGCATAAGACGTGAACCAACGGCGGGTTTCCCAGTCGGCCATAATGCCGGCACTGCCCAGCAATTCGTGCTTGCCATCGGTAGCACCTGCATCGCTATAGGCATCGCCGACCATGCCCATCAGATAGACATTCGCCTGCGAACCCGGCATGTTCCAGCGCTTGGCCAGATAAGTCGCCTGCAATGCGTTCATCCACCAATTGTCGCGGTGGTGATACGCGCTGCGTAATCCGACCGAATATTTAGCCGTCGGCGAATAATGCGCGACCGCTGTGTGGCGTTCGCCATCATTCCAGGTTTGCAGCGTAATCCCTTCCGGGTACGACACCGGCCTTGCCAGTGCCACTGTGGGTAAGGCTAACACGCCTATGCCCAACCAAATACTAAATCGCATGAGTGTTCTCCCCTATGCGCGTTCAACATCGTACGTTAGTCGTTAGATAAACTACGCTTCGATACGCGGGGGGCGTTTGAGGGTACGCGGGGTACGGTCAAAATGGAAAATAAGAGGGATAGGATGCGCTGCTTCCTTCATGCGTTTGCCACGGGTAGGCATCGCATTGGGCAGCACGGTTTTGCTTTGCGAAAGCTTCTCGCATTGGCAGTTATCGCATGGAGAATCGTTAGTATTTTGGGCGCCTTGCTTGGCGTTTGCGGCCTCGTGGCATGGCAGACCTTTTGTCATGTCCGCCACCATCTCTACAGCCATATCAACCTCGAGCGCGGTCTGTGCATTCGCATCCTGCATGCCATTGGTGGAACAACAATCCATCTGAGAAGCGGCCATCGCCGGCATAACTGCGAAACCCAGAAGCGCCAGCATCACACACACTGTTCGCAAAGCTGATTTCATAATGTTGAGTATAGCAAATTTTGCAGGCGCATACAATATGCCACCGCACCTACGTGACATACGCACGGTTTCTTCTAAAGGGTAAAGCAGGCGCTTATGCTAGGAAATAAACGCCTGCTGAAATCCGCGGTTAGCGGATACGGGAGCAATCTATCGCGCGCTACACGCTATACATTACATATGTCAGTGACGATGCCGCTATCTATGCCTTTATCTATGCCAGTTCGTAGCCACCATCTGCCGGAATCACCTGCGGCGCGCTAGGTGCGCTGCCTTCGGCTTCCACACTCGGTGCGGGTGCACTGCACGCACTCAGTCCCAGTGCCAGCGCGGCTAATATGAACATTATCTTTGGCATCGTATTTTTCTATTTTGCTTGCTTGCGTAATATGCAGTGTGCACCGCCACACATAAAAAAGCGATTAGGACTCCGCAGAGGCATCATCGGGGCGCTGCAAAGGCAACGGCTCTTTGAAGGTGAGCGTACGATACGGGAACGGAATTTCCATATCGTTCGCATCCAGCGCCTGCTTGATCGCCAGCACCACCTCGCCGCGGCTGGAGCGCTGCTCCACCGGCTCGGCACCCGACCACCACGTCACTTCAATATCCATCGAGCTACTGCCAAACCCATGCGGGAAAACCTGCACTGGCTTGTTCTTATCCACGCTTTCACAGCCATTCACCGCCTCTTCAATCACTTTCACGGCAGCCGCCAGATCGACATCATAGGCCACACCCGCCATAATGGTTTCGCGGCGCGTGGTATGGTTGGTCAGCACATCAACCGGATTTTTGAAAATATGCGAATTGGGCACCACCACCAGCTCGCCCGTGGTGCGGCGAATCAGCGTGTTGCGCACGGTAATCTCTTCGACGCTGCCGCTAATATCATCCGCTTCAATATAATCACCCGGCTCAAACGGAAAGCGCCATAGAATTAGTATCCCTGCGAAGAAATTCTCGAAAATATCCTTAAAGGCAAAACCGATCGCCAGCGACAACAGGCCTAGCCCGCCCAGCGCACTCGCAGGGGTCAGTCCGGGGAAAATAATCATCGCGGTCACCAGCAAACCCAGCACCCACACCACAATCACCACCAGACGCACAATCAGCTCTTGCAGCGACAGGCGAATGCCACGGTTGCGCATGGCACGGCGGGCAATCCGCTCGCCCACGCCGCTGACAATCCATGTCAGCAACAGCGTTACCAGCCCAATCGCCAGCAGCGGCAAATGCGCAATGAATGCGCTCCACATACCGCCCAGCGTATTCATCACCAGCTCGCCCACCTCGTGCAGATTCTCAGGCGGTTCGGCTACTTTGATTGTCTCGTCGGTTGCGTCGGCGCTTTGCGCGTCGCTCTCATCCACTGCGGCCATAGGGGGCATCCAATTTTGTAATACACTAAACACCGCTTAAGCCTGCGGACATGGCCATAAAAATTCCATTACCAGCCTAGCGGCCAGCTGCCCGCCCCTGCTGGCGCACAAGTGCCGGCACACACGCATCGCCTTGGGGCATCTCCATCGCCTCCGACAGATCGGTCGTGCCGCGACGCAGACGGTCAGTAGCGCGTTGCGGCGGCACCAACACATCATCCAGCCGCAACTGCAACCGCGTATGCGGCCCATCTTTGCGCGATACCTCGCGCACATCCAGCGTGCCCGCCACATAGGCGCGGTTGCGACTCGCCTCATCCAGCGCGCCTTCCAGCGCCGTGCCTGCGGCATGAAACGCCACACCATCCACACTCACCCCGCCGGGGCCGGGCTGGCGCAGCTGGAAAAACAAATGTTTATTGTCACGGCTGCGGCGCATATCGCTCACATACACATTGCTCAGCACCACGCGCGGCTTGGCATTGCCTTCGCCAAACGGCCCCAGCTTGCCGGCCTCATCCAGCCAGTGCTGCATGGTCTGCACTTCTTTGCCTGGACGCGCCGCCGACAAGCTGCCCAGATCAATCACGGCCTGCACATCCATACGTTGCGCGGCGCGGGCGGCATGGGTAGCCTCGCCCAGCTCCTGTTCCAGCCCTGCGCGAAACGCGTCCAGCTTATCCAGTGTAAAACTCGCACCAGCCGCCATCGGGTGGCCGCCTGCCTTGCTCAGCACGCCTTGCTTATTGAGGGTGCGGAATGCCTCGCCAATATCCACCGGATGCTCCGGCACTTTAATGCTGCGACCCGAACATTTGCACGTGCCCGCCTTGGCGTTAATACTGGCTGCCACCACTGGCATGCCATATTCTTCCTTCAGCCGCCCGGCCACAATGCCTACCAGCCCTTCGTTCCAGCCTGCGCCTGCCACCAGCAGGGTTTGCGCGTCGGGCTGTTGGCGCAACACCTGCTTAGCCTGCGCGCGCGCCTCTTTCAGCAGGGCCCATTCCAGACTTTTGCGCAGCTCGTTAGTCTCGCGCGATAGCAACATATATAAATGATGCGACGGGTCGATCTGGTTATGCCCGTGCAATTGCCAGTCCTGATCGGGAGCATCCAGCTTGTAGTCGGCGCGGCGCGCATCCACAAATGCCTGCTCGCTTTCGCTCAGCGGTGCATCTGCATCATCGGGAATATCATCCAGCTGGGTCTTCAGCATCCAGCGCAGGCGGCGGGCTTCCTCGTTGCTCATAATCCCGTCAATACGACCACGTTGCGCGTCCAGCTCTTCCTGCAAATAGCGCACATTGGCAAACATGCGATGCACATTCAGCTCTGCAGGCGCGCCCTCTCCGGTTAAAAACCCCCACGCCACCGACTGCCCCAGCCGCCCCGGCGCATTAATAATGGGCGCCAGCGTGAAGGCAATATCCTCCTCGCCAATGGGCAAGGCACGCTGCGCGTTAAACACCAATTGCGCAATGGCCGGATCCGCGCCGTTATTGATCTGTTGCAAACCCTGCTGCACAAAGAAACGGTTGGCAGGCGAGTCGATCGACACCACATCGCCAATGGTCGCCAGCGCGGTCAGCCCCAGCCATGCCGCCACATCGGGCGCGGCCAACGCTTACGGCGCATGCGATGACCGGCGACGCGGCGCAGGAGCTCATATCGAGCCTCGAAATGGACGTCGACGATGTCTACACGCGGCACAGCACGCGGCGCGCATCGCCCGCCCGCGCGACCACGCCGCGCCGCGCCGCCCGGAGCCCCGCTGGTGGCGGTGGTGGCG
>PBPD01000028.1 GCA_002725445.1 Rickettsiales bacterium | reverse complement strand
GGCCAGATCATGGCGGCGTATTCGGCCTATCGCGTGCAGGAATTTGACACCGCCATCAGTATTTTGGAGCGCTTTGCCAAACTGCACCCGAACCACCCCAGCACGCCGTATGCCTACTATCTGCGGGCACTCAGCTATTACGATCAGATATCGGATGTAGGCCGTGATCAGAAAATGACGCAGGAAGCGCGTCAGGCGCTGCGCGAAGTGGTGGGGCGCTATCCCGACAGCAACTATGCGCGCGATGCACAGCTGAAGCTGGAGCTGACCGAAGACCATCTGGCGGGTAAGGAGATGGAGATTGGCCGCTATTACCTGATGCGCGACGAGTATCTGGCCTCCATCAACCGCTTTAAGCGTGTGGTCGAGCAATATCAGACCACCAGCCATATCCCTGAAGCGCTGCACCGTCTGGTGGAAGCCTATATGAAACTGGGCGTGCGCGATGAAGCCGAAAAATATGCCGCGGTGCTGGGCTATAACTATCCCGGAAGCGAGTGGTACGAATATAGCTATGCACTGCTGAATCCCGGTCAGGCGCGTGCCGAGGCCGGAGCCAAAGACGAAAGCTGGTACGAGGTATTCTAATTGCTGCAGCATGTATCAATACGCAATGTAGTACTGATTGAAGCCTGCGATATTGATTTTGCCGAGGGGCTGAATGTGCTGACCGGCGAAACCGGTGCGGGTAAATCGATATTGTTGGATTCGTTGGGGCTGGCGCTGGGCGCGCGCGGTGACTCGAAACTGGTGCGCAGCGGCGAAGCGCAGGCCAGCGTGACCGCCGAGTTTGACATCAGCAAAAACCATCGCGTGCAGGACATTATGGACGAGCTGGGACTGGAGCAGGAAGACGCGATTCTGATTCGCCGTACCGTCAGTGCCGAGGGCAAAAGCCGTTGCTTCATCAATGACCAACCAGTGAGCGTGAGTGGGCTGAAACGCATTGGCGAGCAATTGCTGGAAATTAACGGCCAGCATGACCAGCGCGGGCTGCTGGACACACGTAGCCATCTGGAATTGCTGGATGCGTTTGGCCAGCTGGAGGATATGCGCAGCGAGGTAGAGCAGCATTACGCGGCGTGGAAATCGGCGCGCCGACAGCTGAGCGATGTGAAAGAAGCGCTGGAAGCGGCGGAGCGTGAGCAGGATTATTTGCAGCATATTGCAGGGGAGCTGGCCGAGCTGAACCCACAGGAAGGCGAAGAAGAACGCTTAAGCGATGCGCGCACCACTATGATGCAGTCGGAAAAAATGGCTGAGGCGATTACAAGTGTGCAGGAAGAATTGAGCGGACAGAACTCGGTGGAGCAGGCATTGCAGCGCGCACAACGCATTATGGATCGGTCGCTGTTGAATGCGGCAGAAAAATTTGAGCCGGTGATGCAAGCACTTGAACGCGCGCAGGTGGAAGTGGCCGAGGCAGAGAGTCAGCTGCAAAGCTTGTCGGACGCTAATTATTATGACGCGCACGAGCTGGACACGATTGAGGAGCGTCTGTTTGCCCTGAAGGGTGCCGCGCGCAAACATAATGTGAGTGTAGACGAGTTGCCAGCCTTGCGCGAAGAGATCGAGGGCAAGCTGGCCGGGGTGAATAATCAGCAGCAGGAAATTGCTAAGCTGGAAGTAGAAGTGCAACGTACCCGCATGGATTATGTGCAGGCTGCCGAGCAATTGTCGCAGGCGCGCGGGCGTGCGGCCGAAGCGTTGCAACAGCGTTTGCACAAAGAGCTGGTGCCGTTGAAAATGCAAAAAACGCGTTTCCGTGTGGTGCAGGAAGAGCTGGCCGAAGAGCATTGGGGCGCACGCGGCACGGACGCGGTGCGGTTTGAAGCCGCCACGAATGCTGGCCAACCTTATGGCCCGCTGAACCGTATTGCCTCAGGCGGTGAGTTGAGCCGGTTTATGCTGGCGCTGAAAGTGGCTTTGTCCAGTTTGAAAGGTCAGTCGAGCCTGATTTTTGACGAGATTGATACTGGCACGGGCGGCGCGGTGGCCGATGCGATCGGCGCGCGGCTCGCCTTATTGTCGGAGCAAACGCAGGTGTTGGTGGTAACCCATTTGCCGCAAGTGGCGGCACGCGGTAACCACCATCTGTTTATTGAGAAAACAGAGACAAAAGGCAACACGCGCACCCGCGTGCATGCACTGGATATGGCCGAGCGTAAAGAAGAACTGGCACGCATGCTGGCCGGTGCAGAAGTAACCGACGAGGCACGCGGCGCGGCCGACAAGCTGATGCAGGTAGCCGGCTAGGCATGACGGAGCAGATGCGGGATACGACAGGGCTTTCACTGGAAGACGCACAGCAGCGCCACACCAAACTGGCGGAGCAGATTCGGCATCATGATGCGCTGTATTATCAAAAAGATACGCCCGAGATTAGCGATGCAGACTATGACGCATTGCGGCAAGAGCTTGAGGCGCTGGAGGCGGATTACCCCGAGTTGGCCACCGAAGATTCGCCCACTCAAAAAGTGGGGACGGCACCCTCCGAAGCATTTGGAAAAGTGAAACACGCAGTGCCGATGTTGTCGCTTGGCAATGCGTTTTCGCGCGAGGATGTTGACGAGTTTATTGAACGCATACGCCGCTTTTTAGGCCTTAGTAGTGAAGAAGCGGTGGAGCTGACGGCCGAGCCGAAAATTGACGGGCTATCGTTTAATGCGCGCTTTGAGCATGGCGAGTTTGTGCAAGGTGCGACCCGAGGCGATGGCATGCAAGGCGAGGATATTACAGCTAATTTGCGCGAGGTGATCGACTTTCCTACACGGCTCAACGGCACCCCACCGGCAGTGCTGGAAGTGCGCGGCGAAGTCTATATGGATAAGCGCGATTTTGAGGCGCTGAATGCCGCACAGGCCGAGGCGGGCAAGAAGGTGTTTGCCAACCCGCGCAACGCGGCAGCTGGCAGTTTACGACAGTTGGATGCCAGCATTACCGCCGCGCGCAAGCTGCGCTATTTTGCCTATGCGTGGGGTGAGGTGAGCGATATGCCGTCGCACACGCAATATGGCATGATTGAAGCGCTGGCCTCATTTGGCTTTGTGACCAATACGCGCATGCAATGCTGCAATGGCGCCGATGCGATTATGGCAGAATATAGCCGCACCGAGAATGACCGCGCGGGGCTGCATTACGATATTGACGGAATGGTCTATAAGGTGAACCGTCTGGACTGGCAGGAGCGGTTGGGCTTTGTGGCGCGGGCACCACGTTGGGCGATTGCGCATAAATTCCCGGCCGAACAGGCGGTGACGCAGCTGAAGGCGATTGATATTCAGGTCGGGCGCACGGGTGCGCTTACGCCCGTGGCGCGGCTGGAGCCGGTGACGGTGGGCGGTGTGATCGTGTCGAATGCGACCTTGCATAACGAAGACGAGATTGCGCGCAAAGATATTCGTGTAGGCGACACAGTGGTGATCCAGCGCGCGGGCGATGTGATTCCGCAAGTAGTGGAAGTGAAGCTTGATAAACGCCCCGAAGATGCAAAGCCCTATGATTTCCCCGACCAATGCCCGGTCTGTGGTTCGGCGGCGGTGCGCGAAGATGATGACGTGGTGAAACGTTGCACGGGCGGGCTGGTGTGTGAGGCGCAGGCCAAGGAGCGGTTGAAGCATTTTGTCAGCCGCGACGCGATGGATATAGACGGGTTGGGCGCAAAGCAGGTGGATGCGTTTTGGCAGGATGGATTGATCCGTACGCCGGTCGATATTTTCACGCTCGCCGAACGCGACAAGCAAAGCCTGACGCCGCTGAAAAACAAAGAAGGGTGGGGGGATCTGTCGGCGAAGAATCTGTTTGCCGCCATCGAAGCAGCGCGCACAGTCGAGCTGCCGCGCTTTATTTATGCGTTGGGTATTCGCCATATCGGGCAGGAAACCGCAAAGCTGTTAGCCCGCCATTACCATGACTTCGACGCATTGCAACAGGCATTAAAGCAAGCGCATGCGCATGGCGAAGCGTGGGACGATTTGCTGTCGATTGATGGCATAGGGCCGATTGTGGCCGAAGCGCTGGTGGACTTTTTTGCAGAGCCGCATAACCAGAGCCTGCTGGATGACTTGCTGGGTTATCTGCGCATTGAGGCCATGGAAGCGGTGGCGGAAGACTCGCCCGTGGCGGGTAAAACCGTAGTATTTACGGGCACACAGACCACCATGACCCGCAACGAGGCAAAGGCGAAAGCGGAAAGCCTGGGCTGTAAGGTGTCGGGTTCGGTGTCGTCAAAAACCGACTATCTGGTGGCCGGAGAAGCGGCAGGCTCGAAGCTGAAAAAAGCCAAAGAGTTGGGCGTGGACGTGCTGAGTGAAGCAGAGTGGCGCCAACTAATCGAAAATTTATAAGCAGGAGCACAAGCTGGTATTATGGGCAAGTTAGTAAAAGGCGAGTGGACGCAGGCAGAGTATTTAACTGAGGACGGGGAGTTCAAACGCTGGGATTCGGTGTTTCGCAATGCTATCAGCACAGAAGAAGGCGCGCGTTTTGCACCGGAGAGTGGGCGCTACCATCTCTATGTGTCGCATGCGTGCCCGTGGGCACATCGTGCAGTGATTATGCGCAAGCTTAAAGGGCTGGAGCCGCATATCAGCTTGGATGTGGTGCACCCGCATATGCTGGATAATGGCTGGGAGTTGCGCAGCGATTATGATGGGGCGACGGGTGACCGCCTGAACGGATACGATTATATGTACCAGCTTTACCAGCGTGCCGAATCGGATTATTCAGGCCGTGTCACGGTGCCTACGCTGTGGGACACTAAAGAGCAGACGATTGTGAATAATGAATCGTCCGAGATTATTCGCATGTTTAATAGTGCGTTTGATGAGGTGACAGGCAATCACGATGATTACTACCCTGAGGCGCTGCGGGAGGAGATCGACGCGGTGAATGAACGCGTCTATGAGGCGATTAATAACGGGGTGTATAAGGTAGGATTTGCCGGCACGCAAGACGCGTATGATAAGGCGATTGTGACATTATTCGATGCGCTTGACTGGCTGGAGTCACGCTTGAGCGACGGGCGTGAATGGCTGGTGGAAGATCAGCTGACAGAGGCTGACATACGCTTGTTTACTACGCTTATACGGTTTGATTCGGTCTATTATGTGCATTTCAAATGCAATCTGCGCCGCATTGCCGACTACCCGCATTTGTCGGCCTATCTTAATCGCGTTTATGGCTATGATGGTATTGCCGACACGGTGAACCTGGATCATATCAAGCAGCATTACTATTACAGTCACGACTTTCTGAACCCTAAGCGTATTGTGCCTGCAGGGCCTGTCGACCCGCTATAGGCAGGGCACAAAAGCAGTAGGCGTTACTAACCGATCTGGGCTTCGATTTGTTGATCGGGCGCGCGGGCGGGGGTTTGTTGTGGGCCGCCAATATCCATTTCGGCGGGTACCTGACTTTGTTGCACGCCACTCTTTGCCATATTCTGCCCCACATTTTGCACTTCCTGACGCACCGGCTCGGGCAGGCGGTCATGTATGGCTTGCAGACGCGGATCGTCAAACCGCATTTCTTTAGGCGCTTGTTCGGCGGCGGGTGCGGGCGGTGATTCCATAGTAGGAGCGGTGTTAGCAGGATTAGCGGCGGCTTGCTCGGCTTGTTGCGCTTGCTGCTCCGCACCCTGATGCAGATTGCCATCCTGCAATGGTTTTTCCATTTGCGTGCCCTTGGTGCCAAAGCTCGGCTTGTCAGCGGCGGCTTCAGCGGCAGGTGGGGCTGCGTCCGGCGCTGGTGCGTTTCTGGCTTGTTCAGCAGCCTGTTGCTGGTTGGCCTCGTGCTCCAGCGACATGTTCTGATCCATCTTAGGGGTGAGGGAGGCGGCGGCCATGCCAGCGGCGGCGGCGAGCTCATCTACCTGATTGAGTGCCTGTGGGTTTGCGTTTTTAGCAGGCTCGGCCTTGCCTTGCTTGCTGTCATTACTGCCAGAGCTGCCACTGGTGTTGCTGGCGTCTTGTTGCAATTGCTGCTCTGCCAGCAGGGCGGCTTCGGCTTCGGCCTTTGCATCGGCCTCGGCCTGTGCGCGGGCGCGCTCTTCTTCGAGTTGCTGATGCTCATGGTCGATCGACATGAACGAGTCCAGCCCTTCTTTTTCCTGTTCGGCTTCTTTGGTTTCGGTGAAGGTGGAGCCAGCGGCGTTTAGCCGGGCGAGGGTTTTGGGGCCTGCGACCCCGTCGGTGCGCAAGCCATTAGCGCCCTGAAAAGTGCGTACCGCTGCGACGGTATTGCCGTCATAAAAGCCATTGGCATGTTGGCTGCCCAAAAAGTCCAGCGACACCAAACGTGCCTGCATGTCTTTAACGGAGTCGCCCGAGTCGCCAAATTTCAGCGTTATATTATGCGGTAAGCTCATAAATGCACATTATGCCCTTTATGCCTAATATTGTAAGCATAAAGGTGAGCATAGTCCATCCGCTTCTGCGGAGGCGAGGTGATTAATCCTCGTCGCTATATTGCTTTTCCAGACGTTCGTGGCGCTCTTGCGCTTCGATCGACAAGGTGGCAATAGGGCGCGCTTCCAGACGTTTCAGGCCAATAGGCTCGCCGGTTTCTTCGCAATAGCCATACTCGCCTTCTTCAAGACGACGCAATGCAGCATCGATCTTGGAGATCAGTTTCAGATAGCGGTTACGCGTGCGCAATTCTACGCCAGCTTCCGTCTCGATCGATGCGCGATCGGCGATATCTGCCTCGTGCCAGTTTTCTTCCTTCAGGTGATTCAGGGTTTCCTGGCTGTCTTCCAAAAGCTCCTGACGCCAAGCCAGCAATTTCTGACGAAAATATTCCTGCTGGTTTTCGTTCATGTATTTTTCTTTGGAAGTTGGTTCGTAGTTTTTTGGTAACGTAGGTGCCATGATTTACGCCCACTGTTGGTTTGCACTAGCTTTAAGAGGCGCGTTTTTACGCTATTAATGGCGCAAATGCAAGAGAGAAAAAGGAGTTATCAACAGGTTACTGTGAGCCGTCAGGCGCTTGATCAGTCGCTATTTGGGCTGAATTATCGGGGTTTTCCTGTTGCATATATTTTTTGCGTACACGCTCCAGCAGGTCCTTACGGTTGCGACGGCGCTCGGTGCCGGAATAATATGTCTGGCTGTGTTTATCGCGCCGGTCAGGACCCGTATATTCAGGGCTATGTACCCATGGGCGGTCGCGTAGCGGTGTTTTTTCCTTGGCGTCGAAATTAATGTCTGCGCCTTCCTCTGCACGATCTTTCGAAGCAGTGTCATTGCTGGACAGCTCCTCAGCAAATTCGATATCTGAAGGATCAACAAGGCGCACTTCCATATTCTCAAGGAATATAATGCCTTCTTTTTTATAGGCTTTTACAATAGTGTCATTGTCCGGGCGCATAAGGCGGCTAAGGCCTTTTTCGAAACGGTCAATCTGGCCGGGTTGTACGTGGGTGCGGTTGGCCAGATCGTAGATGTTCCATTTGAGCAAAGAGCGGGCGCGCATGGATTGTTTGGGTGTGATCTGGACTGCCATTGTGTAGCACTATCCTTTTTTTCGGGCGGCGACTTCTAATTTGGCGAGCTCTACGGCGGCGCGCACCTCGATATCATCCAGCACGGCATCGAGCCGCGGGTCATTGGTCTGGCGGCGTTGTTGTTGCACCAGCGTGTCCAGGTTGTGAATGACATTGGCAGGCAAAAACCCCATGAGCAGCCCGTCGCGAATTTCTTCGAGGGCGTCGAGGGTCATTTTGCCTTGCTTGAGCGCTTTGCGCTTATTCACCTCGTCTTCCGAGACTTCCTGAATGCTCAGCATCGACAATGCACTGGCAGGCGCTGACTTTTGAACGGGTGCGGATTCTTCTGTCGATTCAGACTCGGCAGCCGATAACAGCCCAGAAAAAGCGCTGGCGCCACTGCTGCTGCCAGTCTTCTTTTTCTTGTCCGTTTTGCCCGTATTGGACAGGGGGATAAAGCCTGAAATTTTCATAGATTACTTTGCCTCTAGCACCGTTGGCCACATGGCCTGCTCTTTGCATACAGTATAATGGATGCACAGGCGATAGGCAAATCACGTCCGTGGCATTTTTGGCTAGGCAAATTCTGCCGTTTTACGGCCTCGCTTTTGCCGCCTACGCATCCAACGGCAGGTTTGACCTGTGTGTTAGTGCGGTAAATCGCTGTTTTTTCATAATTTCTAATTTATCCGCAAGTTGGCACGTAAATCGCATGTAGAGAAGCGGAAAAAGAAATAGCTAGAGGATGACATATCCATGCAAGCACAAAACAACAGTAAGACGACGATGACTTCGCAACAGCGTGTGATGACACCACGCGCCATTGCCTTGGAGAAAAGTAAGGACGCACGCATGATTGCACGCATGATAACACTGACAACCCTGATGCTGGCGACTGTAATGGTCGGCATGCTCTTGGCGTTGCCAGCCTATGCGAACACGGCGCGTATCAAGGATATCGTGGATTTTGAAGGTATCCGCGACAACATGCTGCTGGGTTACGGCCTGGTGGTAGGGTTGAATGGCACAGGTGATAATCTGCGTAACAACCGTTTTACCGAACAAAGTCTGGTGGCGTTTCTGGAGCGTCAGGGTGTGAACACACGCGGTACGGATCTGAAGTCGAAAAACGTAGCGGCTGTGACCGTGACGGCACGTCTGCCCGCGTTTTCACGTGCGGGTAGCACCATCGACATTAACATTGGCGCGATGGGCGATGCGAAAAGCCTGCTGGGTGGCACATTGCTGGCGACCCCGCTCTATGGTGCGGATGGTAATGTATATAGTGTGGCGCAAGGCCCTGTGACCATTGGTGGTTTTGAGGCTGAAGGCGATGCGGGGACATCGATCACCAAAGGCGTGCCAACCAATGGCTTTATTGCCAACGGTGCGATTGTGGAGCGCGAGATTGAATTTGCGCTGAATGATATGCGCTATCTGAATATGGCATTGCGCAATCCGGACATTGCCACCGCGCATAGTATTAGTCAGGCAATCAACCGCCAGATTGGGCCGGGTACGTCGCGTGTGACCGATCCGGGCACTGTGCAGGTGGCGATTCCGCCAAGTTATGCCGGTGATGTGGTTGGGCTGCTGGCAGATGTGGAAAAGCTGATGGTGGAAACCGACCAGCCAGCACGCATCGTGATTGATGAAGCAACTGGCACGATTGTGATGGGCGAGAACGTGCGCATCGACACGGTGGCAGTGGCGCAAGGGAATCTGGTGGTGAAAGTGGAAGAAACGCCGCAAGTAAGCCAGCCAAATCCATTTGCACCTGCAGGTGCTGAAACGGTGGTGGTGCCGCGTACCGAGATCGAAGTAGACGAGAATTCCGACGAGAAGCTGGCCGTGCTGGAAAGCGGCGCGACGCTGAAAGATCTGGTGGATGGTCTGAACTCGCTGGGCGTTGGCCCGCGCGATATGATTACCATTTTGCAAACCATTAAAGCGGCAGGCGCTTTGCAGGCCGAAATACAAACGCGCTAAGCGCAGACGAGAAACCATAACGGGCGTAAAGAACCGAACATAGATACGACTTAGGAGCACGGATAAGGATGAGTGGAACAGAGACAACAGTGGGAGCCAATGAGGTGAAACTACAAAATGATATTTCCCGGCAAGC
>PBPD01000027.1 GCA_002725445.1 Rickettsiales bacterium | reverse complement strand
CGAGTACGTCGCGCGCGCCACGGTCGAAAAAGATGATGTCGCCCGGATCGGGGATGTAGCCCTGTAGGTGATGGTAATAGGCGCTGTTATCCATGAACTGGGTGCGTAAATTCATGACCATGCCGTCAGTGCCGATTTCGGTCTCGACGTTGCGGGTTTCGCGCAGATAGTCGAGCTGCTGGCTGCGAATGCGGCTGATCTCGCCCGCGTGTGCCTCTTGCAGCAGGTTTTGGCGGATCTGTTCGATCTGTTCGCTGCGGTAAGCATCGAGCTGTTCGGGCGTGAGGTCTTCTTCGGTCTGGCGTTGCAGGCTCCAGTTGGACAAGCCCCAGCGATTGCTTTGCAGAATCGCCTCGTCGGAGAGCTCCAGCTGGTAGCGTTCGATGAGTGCCTCTTGTGTGAAGTTGGTGTAGAAGTCGCGTTCGATTTGCGCGTCGGACAGACGCAGGCGCGGGAAGCGCTCGATGATCTGTTCGTCGGTGAGTTCTTCGTCGCGGATGGCCTGAAGGTCTTCCTCGCTGAGGCGAGGGCGACGCCAGTTGTAATACGGGGTGACGCCTGCTTCCTGCATGACGTAGCTGACGAAACCTGCACACCAGTTGGGCCCGCGGCCATTATATTCCTGGGTGTGATTGTTGAAGGTGCCGGCATTCCAGCCAGCGGATTGCATGTAGCGCTGGATGTCGGGGCCAAGATTGTTGCCGCGCTCGTCTTCGCCGCGACCAAGCTCGGCATTGGCGATGGTGAGAATAACATCGCCGATGTAAGGGCGACCCATGCCGCCAAGCTGCCAGCCGTCTTGCGTGTAGCTATTGATGTTTTGGGTGCGGTTCCATTCGCGGATGCCGCTGACCACCGAGGCGAGGCTTACGCCATTGCCTTCTTGCTGTGGGGTGTCGGAAGCGGGCGCATGCTCGGGCTGTAGCAAATTGTCGCCGGGGATGCGCAGACGCTGGTCGGGGTGCAGCATGGTGCTGATGGTCGCGTCGTTGAAAGCAGCGAGTTCGCGCGCCGACATGTTGAAATTTTGCGCAATGCGCGACCAGCTATCGCCGGATTGTACGACATATTCGACTTCTTGCGGTTCCTGACTGGCGCTGAGGTCTGACTGGCTGCCCAATGAAAGCTCGGCGGTGTAAATGCTGCTGAGAAGATCGGCTGCAGGATTGGATCCGCGCTCGGCATTGAGTTTGTGTTCGGCGCGATCCATAAACGCCATGGGGAAACGCCCATAGCCACCGAACTGGTCGATGCTGAGAATGCCAGCGGTGTTGGTGTCGATAAGGTATTGCTGTAGCGCGTTGATGCCGATGATGGTGGTGTCGTCGACGACGCCGGTGATCTCGACTTCGGGGTAGTTGATGCTGGTGTAGTCGATGGAATAATGACGCAGAATGTCCTGATTTTCGCGCAGTAATGTTTGCAGCTGAGCAACATATTGCGTGGATTGCATTTCGTCTGCGCGGTCGCGGTCGCCTGCTTCTAATACGGGGGCGGCGCGGTCAAGCGCGCGGGTGGCGTTGCGTATATCGCGCGGGGCGCTGCTGATACGGCCAGTGGGCTCTTCGCCCATGAGGCGTTGTAAGGCTTCGACGGACGTTTTGGTGGCTTCGTCGAACTGACCATTGGGGGTGATCTCTGGAAGTCGTTGCGACGGGTCGGTCTGGTGATCGTCGAGCACGTCGTGATAAGCGATGAGAAGCTCCTGCAGCTCCTGAATGGCAGGGTAATTATCGCCCAGCTCCATCTGCGGGTGACGCGAGGTAAGAATACGGTCGACTTGTGCCAGCGTGCCGCTGTCCATTCGGATGCGTCCTTCGGAGACCATGCCGTTAATGATGACGGTGGGGGCAGCCTGCTGTGCGGCAAGCAACCAGCTATGGGTGGCAGCGTCGAATATGCCATTGACTTCGAGCGGTGGAAGCTCGTGATTGGGGGCGAGATCGTCCAGCACGTGGCGATGCTCGAGCAGTAGCGTTTGCAATTGTTCGACATATGGGCCGGTGTCGCCCTGTTCGAGGACGGGGATGGCGCTGTCGATGCGGCGTGTGACATCGTCGATGAAGGTGAGCGGGAAGGTGCCTGCTTCGCCCAGACGTGTCTCGGCCTCGCGGATGACGCTTTGGTCGATCATATAGTCGCGCAGCGCATCGATATAGCGCTGGGTGGTGGCGCCATACATGCCATCGGGTTCTAATTCGGGCAGCTCGAGCGCGGGGTCGTAATCTTCGAGGATGGAGCGGTGCTGGGCAGCGAACGCCTGAAAGACCTGCAAATCCTCGGCAGGGCTGTCAGCTGAGATGACGGGCATCTCGCGATCGCGATCAAAAAGGCCGCTTAACCAATCTTGTCGTGCCATAGCTACTATTCTCCAGCTCCCAGTATGGCAGATAGTTTGTTACAAAAGGGTTAAACTATGCGGCGAAAACGGAAAAATAGATAAAATGTGAGTTATTTGACCGCATTTCACACAATCTTAACAAAATCATGTGCATAATAAGGGTAATAAAACGCGCGTGATGCATGGTTAAGCGTGTTAAGAGCTGGAGATAGATGGCAGAACCACAAACATATAATGTGCAGGCGGGTGATTCGCTTTCGCGGATTATTGAACGAGAATTTGGTGTGCAAGCCGGCACAGAGCGTTTTGCCGAACTATTGCAGGAAGCTGTGCGTCTGAATGAAGCCAAATTTAGCCAGCGCGCTAATGGAGAAGACACGATTTATGCTGGCGAAGATTTGCTGCTGCCCGCCAGCGAGCTAGCGCAAGCGCCGGAGATTGCAGAAACAGTGGCGCCGCCGTCGCGCAAGCCAGAGAATCTGGGCGAAGCGGTGGCAGAGGTCGCACCCGTTGCCTCAGCACCAGAAATAACTGAAACAGAAACCCCAGAAGTAGAAACCCCAGAAGTAGAAACTGCAACACAGCCCGCACCTGCACGCAGCGCAAACCTGACAGGTATGAGCCTGGCAAGTGCTGGCCCGACAAATATGGCGATGCCAGGTCTGATGGGGATGGATCTGGGCGGTATGGCGCAGGTGCCAGAGCTTAATTTGCCACAATTGAATTGGGCTTCATTGGAGCTGCATTCACGCCCTGCACAGGTGCAGGCAAGCGAGCCGGCAACGGTGGCAGTAGCGGAGCGTTCGGGCCCGAATATCGGTGAGTGGTGGGGCAATGTGGTGCAGGGTGCGCGCGAGCGTTTTGGGCTGAATCGCGATGATGCCCCAGAGGAGCCGCCATTAACACGTGAAGAAATGAACGCCCGCATTGAAGCGGAATTGGACAGTGCGCTGGAGCGCGCGAATGCGCAGGCGATGAGCGCCATTGAGGCGGATATTAGTGCACGGTTGGATGCACAGACCACCGCATCGCTGGCGGGGCTGGGAGCTGCATTGCAACCGCAACCAGAACCAGAAACCCCGCGTGGCTTTGTGTTTGTGGGGCGCGATGCGGATTATGCCCGCGGTGATATTGTGGATTTGCGCCGCGACCCTGAATTGTTCCGCGCGTTGCAGGAATATATTCGCGATGAGATGGATAATGGCCAGGCATGGTTTGGCGAACGTGATGCGCGCGCTGAAAGCCTGCTGGCTGGTTTTGCAGGCGATCGGTATCAGCCGCGTGATGCGATTGCGCAAACTTTTGATGATGGCACGACGTATCGCGCGTATATGGCGAATTGGAAACGCGAGCATGCAGAGGAGTTTCCGGCGTTCTTCCATCAGGAAGATCAGGCGCTGGTGCCACGTGAAATTCTGGATGCAATGGGCTTTGATCTGGCACGGGTGGAACGTGACCCGACACGCGGATTGAACGCAGAGGCGGTGGCAGAGTTGGCAGATGAGCTGGCATTGCCGCTGAATACGGAACAAACATTGGCGCTGGAGCGCGGCCTGACGCTGGCAGGCTATTACACACCGCAGCGGCTGGGCGATGGCAGTATTGGTTTTACTGGCCAGCTGGAAGGCAATGACGCATTGCGTGAGGCGATTGCAGCCTATGAAACGCAAGAGCTGGGCTATGATTCGGCCACGGGCGTGGCGCATTATCAGTTGATGCTGGCGCTGGAAAACCGCGTGCAGGATTATTTTGTGGCGCGGGTGGATGCGGCACAAGCGAACGAAGCGGAACTCTTCACACTGAAAAACGATAATGTGAATATGAGTCAGCCATTGCGCGATGGATTGTCGACGACGCTGGTGGCGTATGAGGCGATGTATGGCGTGCGGCTGGGCTATCGCGAAGGGCCGGACGGGCAGGAAATTGATAACCCGATGGTGGTAACCGATGCTGAGAATTCGGTGGAAAGCCGCGCGGCATTATACCGCAGTGTGGGGCTGAGTGGTTCGCAATGGCGCGCGCAGCAGACTACCCATACTGGGCATGACCATGATGGTGACGGCGTAGGTGGCTATGCGATTGATTTGCGTACGCACCGCACCGGACGTGAGGCGGAAGGCTTTGAGCGCGTGATAGATGATGTGGAAGTGGCGCGTCTGGAAGCGTTGGTAGGCCAGCGTGGCACGTTCTGGCAGCGCCGTGAAAGCGGTGTGATGCAAAGCGGCGGTGTGACACAAGTGCTGGACGAAACCGACCGCACACGTGGCAGTGCACCGCATGTGCATCTGGAGTTGCAGCCATTTGAAAACGACAATGAATATGTACGTGAAACCACCATTCGTGCGGTGGCGGGCGATATGTTTGCCGGCCCGTTGCGACTGGATGCTGCGGATTATTGGCGCGGTGAAGAAGCGCGACTGGATGCAGGGCGCAGTGAGCAATTGATTGGTGAAGTGCTGGCGGAAGAAGCGCGCATTGAAGCCGAAGAAGCAAGCCTGGCACAGGTGGAAGAAGCAAGCCCGAACACACCGAATCTGGGTGATCGGATTATGGGATTGTTCCGCTAGGATAAGGTGTGGCCTATGGCTGCACGTACTGAGTATTTTTCATAAGAGTTGTATTTCGTAGGAGGATGACATGAAAACATTGTCGCCTGCACTGGCTGCGCATATGCGTGGTGAGGTGCTGCGCCTTGCCACATGCTGGAAGCTGACGCGACGCGATGGCGAGGTGATGGGATTTACCGACCATGACGCGGACGTGGAACTGGAAGGCGTGCGCTATGTGGCTGCCAGTGGATTCAGCCCCACCGCGATGGAAGCCAGCGCACAGCTGAATGTGGATAATATGGAACTGGAAGGCATGTTGCAGGCCGAGGTGATTGACGAGGCCGATGTGCTGGCCGGGCGCTATGATTATGCCGAGATTGAGGTGTTTCAGGTGAATTATGCTGATCTGGCGATGGGGCGCATGCTGCTGCGCACAGGCTGGCTGGGTGAGGTGCGTGTGGATAATGGCCAGTTTGTGGCCGAATTGCGCGGGCTAACGCAACCGCTGGGCAACCAGATTGGCTCGCTATATGCACCTGCGTGCCGTGCGCGCTTTGGCGATGCACGCTGTGGCCAGAATGCAAGCATGTGGACAGTGAGCGGTACGGTGGATGCGACGCAAGACCGCGCGCGCTTTGCCGATGCCAGCCGCGCAGAAGCCGCCGGGCATTTTACCGCCGGGCTGGTGCGGTTTGTGAGTGGGGCGAATGCTGGCCATGCGATGGAAGTGAAAGAGTTTGCCGCAGGCGGGCAATTTTCGCTGGCACTGGCGATGCCCTATGCGATTGCAGCGGGCGATGCGTATGAAGCGGT
>PBPD01000026.1 GCA_002725445.1 Rickettsiales bacterium | reverse complement strand
CCAGCAAATATTCGGCTTTACAGTCTTTTGTGCCCAAATGGATGTCTGATATCCATATGGTGCGGTAGTGGCGTGCAGGCGGCTCTTCTGCGAGCTCGGCAGCAGCATCGTCCATGTCCTAGCTTCCCATGCAAAATGAACTAATTACTGTGTACTGTGCTGGCTGTTTTTTGACAATCTGATAATTGTAGGGTGTGGATAAGTGCGCCGCGTTATTCGGTAGGCGCTATGTTGATCCCGCCTTCAAGTATGTCGAGAATGACGGTGCTACGCAGATTGTTGGTCTGCGCGGCCATTGCGGTAATAAGATTCCCTTGCACTTGCTGCAACGCAAACTCGGTGCTGCTAAAGGCGATGTCGGTGTCAGCCAGTGCGCCGCGTGCAAAATCTTGATTTTGCAGCTTGTTGCTTAATGCATCGCTCAGCACGCCCACGCTTGATTGTTTGCTGCCAATGGTAGCACGTAATGAGGTGACGCGGTTCATTGCAATTTGCACCTCATTAAATGCAATGGCGGCATTTTCCATACTGCTTATATTCACATCGCTTTCAAACAGATTGTCGGTTGTGATATTTGGCAAGTCTACAAAGAGCTGGTTATTGCTGTTCTCGTCGCCAATAAGGAAGCTGATTTGGTTCTCATTATCGGCTGTTGTATTCACACTTAGCGCGCCATTTGCGAATTGCAATTTTTCGATATTACGCACTAATGTTGCGCCATCGGATGGGGCGGAGCGTGTGTCGATAACGCGCAACGCATTATTACTGGCGCGTGAAATGGTGTAATCAGAGATACGGCCTGTGAAGACGGCGATATCGTCTCCGCTGCCACCGTCTATCGTGTCGTTACCCGCTCCCGCACTAATCGTATCGTTGCCTGCGCCGCCATTCAGCACATCATTTCCGCCATAACCGCTAATGCGCTCATTGATAAGGAAGTTTTGTAGATCGGCGCGTTCATTGGCATTCAGGGCAGAATTGTAAATAAGCAGCTCACCTATTTTGCCGTTGAAGAAATCGCCCGCACCCGTGCTGTTATTTTGTATGAATGTGCCGCCCGAACCACCTAACACAATATCGCCGCCATGGGCAGCTTGCGCCGTGCTATTGGCCAGTTCGCCAATCTTGCTATTGTTAAGATAGGCTGAGAACGTGCCGCCTGTGCTGTCAAAGACGAAGCCGCCACTATAGGCAGTATTCGCCTCAATCTCTTCGCTGAGCACCAAATTAAATGTGCCGCCACCACCTTGCCATGCGCTGAAAAAGACATTTTCATTTTCGATATAAATATTATAGCCGTTAGTGCCGCCACCTTCTTCAAACAAGACCTGACGCGTGTTAATATCGTCACTTGTTTCGAATGTCATAAAGATGCTGCGTTCAGCCTGACCTGAGGTGTTGATGTCGGCGCTATTGCCAATGCGCAGGCTACTGCTACCGTCAAACAAAAGTGCGTTTTTACCGTTTATGGTGGCGGTACCAGAGGTGACGTTGCCTGCATTGCTCAGCACATTATTGCCATTGCCCGATTTGTCGGTGATGTTGTTCACTACGCCTGGCGAGTTGTTGATTAAAGACGTGTCGCTGCTATCCATATATTGGACGATGCCACGTGTGATGAGCTGGCCGCGTTCGGCCGTAATGTCCTGTATAAGGTCATTGCCCGCACCGCCATCAATGATGTCGCTTCGTTCGGAACCAAATATTTTATCACCGAAGCTGGATCCTTCTACACGGCTGATTTTATTGAGTGTATCGTTGCCATTGCCAGTGGCAGTGCCGTTTAGCAGGTCTATCGTCGCGCGGTTATTTGCATTTGCGTATGATACGCCGAAATTGCCTGAACCACTGCCATTAAAAGTGTCATCCCCGCGCCCGCCTTCTGCAATTACGGTGTTTCGTCCTGAAAGCTCCTCTGCCTTCACCGTCAATGCAGAGCTATTGCCAGCAGCGCTGATAACAAGTTGATCATTGAGTGCGCCTTCACCGCTCTGGAAATAGCCATCTGTTACAGTCAGACCGTGTGCATTATCGTTGCCTGAAAGTATGATTTCTTCCAGCCCGCTAATGTTATTGGTGCCGTCCAGTTGTGCGTTATAGGCATTGCCGCGCACACGGAGTGTGTCATAGCCTTCGCCACCCAAAATCGTGTCTGCACCACTGGTCGCTGCTGCAGTGCTTACACCCCAGCGCTGTCCAAGGTAGGACTGAATTTCATTTGCCTCGGTAATGTTGAGCGCGTCCTGATAGTTCAGCAACTCACCGATTTTTCCACTGAATTCAAAACCGTTACCATTGCCAGACCCATCGAAGAACCGAGTGTCCTGATGCATGCCACCTACGCCGATATTTCCGCTGTGGCCGGATTGGCCAGTGGTAAGGCCGACAGAGGCATAGGCCGAGCCGTTAAGGTATGCTGTGAAATCATTGGTGCCACCAAAATCAAAAACCAGTCCCGCCGTATAGCTTGTGTTTGCTTCAATAGCTGTGCCTAGGTGATGATTGAATGTGCCGCCATTGCCGCGCCAGGTGCCTGCATAAAGTTGACCATTATCAATATAAATATTGAAGCCATTAACGCTACCGCCTTGCTCGTATAGCACCTGCCGATTAGTAATATTATTACTCGTTTCGAACGCGATCATGATTGAGCGTGTGTTTTGCGCACTTAGATTAAGGTTATTGTTATCAGCAATTTGCAAAATGCTTGCGCCGTTAAACGATAAAGCGTTCACGCCATTAATTGTGTCGGTGCCCGAAGTAACGCTGCCGCTTAGGCTGGTTATATCATTCCCTTGGCCCGAACCGTCATTGATTTGGGCTATATTCCCCGGATGTCCTACAATGTTGGATGTATCTGACGCGTCGAGCCCCACAACCAGATTATCAGAAACAGGTAGGGCGATATTACTATTAGCAGCTGCGCCCGCCGACCCAACGATTATCTCATCGTCTCCGCTGCCAGCGTCGATGAGGTCAGCGCCTGTGCCTACGTCAATGATGTCATTTCCACTGCCAGCCTCAATTACGTCGTTACCAATACCTGAGAAAATAGCATCGGCGCCATCTGAGCCTACAATACGGTCAGAGCGATTGGAGCCTTCGATTGCAGTGCGTTGCACGCTGTTGTCTACGCCGAAATTACTCTCGCCATTCAGCAGCGACACCCCGTTAAAGCTAGTGCTATTGGCAATATGGTCAATTTCCTGCTTTAAGTTTTGGAATTCAATGTTCAGAAATGCGCGCTCTTGTTTGGTTGTCCCGCCGCTATTAGCCATGACCGACAATTGGCTCATGCGTTGCAGAATTTCCTGTGTCTCAGATAATGCACCATCTATTATGTCCAGCAAAGAGCCAGCCTGCGCAAGATTGGTAAGGGTAGAGCGTAGCGAGGTGGTGCGCGTTAGCATGCTTGTGGAAACGGAAAGGCTGGCAATATCATCCGATGCCTGAGTGATTCGCTCGCCCGAAGAAAGGCGGTCAACCGAGGAGGTGAGATGCTTCGTGTTTCGGCTCAACTTAGCCGCGAAATCGCCGTAGCTATTGTTCAGTGTTGTTAGTTGCATGCTCTTCTACTTGAATAGCGTTTTTATGTCCCAAGGACTACGTGTCCCTATTTGAAGCATAGCATAAATATAATATTTACGAAAATAAATTTATTTTTTGTCTGTTGCAGTGCGAAGGAATGGGGGTGAATGGGC
The DNA here is from genome assembly GCA_002725445.1 of Rickettsiales bacterium. Lineage (GTDB taxonomy): Bacteria > Pseudomonadota > Alphaproteobacteria > Rickettsiales > UBA3002. The sequence goes on along the minus strand of PBPD01000026.1, from coordinate 5,855 downwards.
TAATACGAGAAAAATGCAATAATGCAAATCATTCTCATTTACAAGTGTGTAGAAATAGGTGATAATGATTCTCATACGTAACTTCCGGTGTGTAGAGAATTATGATCATTTGTGTGTGTAACGCCATTCGCGATAAAGATATTGAGCAAGCCTGCAGTACCTGCCCCAACTCGAGGCAAGCAGAAGATGTGTTTGCAGCGCTTAATCAAACGCCTAAATGCGGGCAATGCCTGTGTTATATTGAAGATGTAATGTTGCCCAACGCCGCGCCGCAAAAACTCGCCTAGATTTTCTGACCTACATCTGTAATATGCCTGCATCTAACGGAGGGCACGATGCAGACAGACACCAAAATGATCGATCATTTGAACGGTATTCTGAAAAATGAATTAACCGCGATCAACCAGTATTTTCTTCACAGTAAAATTCTGAAAAATCAGGGCTATAACGCGCTGGCTGATAAAGCATATGAAGAGTCGATCGACGAGATGAAGCATGCCGATGCGATCGCTGAGCGTATTTTGTATCTGGGTGGATTGCCAAATTTTCAGGATCTCGGCAAATTACTGATTGGTGAAACCGCGCCCGAAATGCTGAAAGCCGATTTCAAGATGGAAGAAAAGGCGATTCCTGATTTGAAGGAAGCCATCGCCTATGCCGATAAAACCATTGATTATGGCACGGTTGAGTTGCTGTCAGGCATTCTGGTCAGCGAAGAAGAGCATTATCTGTGGTTGAAGCAGCAGCTTGGTATTCTGGATGCGATTGGCGAGCAGAATTACCTGCAGTCACAGGTCTAATAGCTGAATTTCTCAAAGAAGCGTAGCGACACCGCCAGCAGGTTGTAGCCCGCTTTGGTGTGAATGTAGCCTTGCGCATCGAGCAAACGTTTGAGCGCGTTCTGCTCTGCTTTTGGCATATTGACCAGCTCGCATTGAATCACCCATGGGTGAAATGTCTCAAACGGGAATTGCGCCATGATCTGATAGTCATGTCCTTCCGCGTCTATGCACACCACATCCACACTCTGCAGAGGGTGTCCTTGTAGCAGTGCAGGCAGGGTGGTGGCAGTGGCTTCCACCGTTTGCACATAGGGGCGCACTTCATCAAAAGCCAGCGCATTGCGATCAGGGTAAAGCGAGGCAGCGCCGAGTCCTAGCGTATGCGGTACTTTATCAGGGGCAATGGCTTCAGGTGGCACCCAATGAAAGGTGACCTTGCCCACCTTATCGGCAATAGCCGTTTGCACGCATGTAATGCGCGGATTATCCGCATAGGTTGCCTTCAGCTGCGAGAAATATGGCTCTAATGGTTCTACGAGCAGGCCACCCCAGTCAAATCGTTTGATATAGTCGTGCATCGGGTCGAATGTGACGCCATCCATCGCGCCGATTTGCAGCACGCAGATATCGCTGCCTTTGCTATCGGCCAATGTGTTCATGAAATAATGGAGATTAAAATGTGCCATAGACGAAATGGAGCGGGTGATGAGATTCGAACTCACGACTTCAACCTTGGCAAGGTTGCGCTCTACCCCTGAGCTACACCCGCTTATGTCCTCGGTAGGAGCGCAAACATACCCATTTTTTCGGGGAATGCAAGTGTTTCATAAAAAACTTTTCAAAAACCCCAAGCTACGCTAGAAAAGGGTGCAGAAACTCTAGATTTTTTGAGGTTATAATGCCGCAACAACCTGCCATAATCGATCCTAAATTGTTAGAAATTCTGGTGTGCCCGCTCACCAAAGCGCCACTGGAATATGATGAATCTGCGCAAGAGCTGATTTCGAAGCAAGGCAAGCTAGCTTATCCTATTCGCGATGGCATTCCGATCATGCTGGTAGAAGAGGCGCGCAAGCTTGACGACTAGCCGTTGAAACGCTGTGTGCCTATGCTGTGGATAAGTTAAGTTTTTGGCAACATCTCGTTGCGAAGCACGCATCCATGCACTAAAACTCAAGACTCGCAATCCCAACGACAACAACAGCAGCTCGGAGTTTTCGCGTGTTCGATATCGATATTCTGGAAAAAGGCGGCGTGGTGATGCTGATCCTGGTGGGTCTGTCTATCTATGCGCTGGGCGTAATTTTTTATAAGGTGCAGCAATTCATTACCGCAGGTGTGTTCAACACCAGCTATGTGGATCGTACCATGCAGCATGTGAAGCAAGGTGAACTTACCGCGGCCTCGCAAAAGGTGGCCGGCGCGCGCGGGCCTGTGGCGCGGATAATGCGCGTGGCGATTGAATGTATCATGAACCGCGATATGACGATTAAAAGCCGCGAGTCGGAGATTGCACGTGTGGGGTCTTCGGAGCTGCGCTATCTGGAGTCGCATATGCGCGGGTTGGAAATGGTGGCGACGACTGCGCCTTTATTGGGCTTGCTTGGTACTGTGATTGGTATGGTACGCGCCTTCTCCAAACTGGGTGAGGCGGGCACGCGTGTTGACCCTTCCATGCTGGCAGGCGGCATCTGGGAAGCATTGCTGACAACGGTAGGCGGCTTGGCGGTGGCGATTCCCGCAGTGGCGGCCTATTACATCATTGACGGGGTGATTGAAAAAGTCCGCTCGCAAATGAAAGACGTGACCGTACAAATTCTGGCACTGGAAGACCGCTTCATCCGTAACGAGGAAGAAATGGCCAAAGCAGAGCATGACCGCCAGCGCCGTGAGCTGGAAGATCGTGAACGTTCTATCCGCGAGGCGCTCGAAGAACAGGAAAAGGCGGTTGAGTCCATGCGTTCTTCGCCCAAAAGCAGCAGCACGCTGCGTTTGCTGAACCCTTCCTATAACCGCTTCTAAGCAAGGCTGGCTCTATGGAACTGGAACGACAAGAGCGTCGCACCCAGCAAATACCGCTGACACCACTGATCGATGTGGTGTTTTTGTTGATCGTATTCTTCATGCTTTCGACCAATTTTGTGATGTCGGAATCGCTGGAATTATCCTTGCCATCGGGGCAGAAAAAAGTGACCAACCCGGACGATGTGCTGCGCATTCTTATCACCAACGATAACCGTTTACGCGTGGGCGACAGTTTCATGGGCTATGGTGAGCTCGATGCATTTTTGTTCGACACGGTGGCGGAAGATCCAGACACAAAGATCCTGATTCTCAGCGCCGAGAAAGTGAACGTGCAGCAACTGGTGAAGGTGATGGATATTGTCTATCTGAGTGGTGGGCGCAATGTGCAGATCGATGACTGGCAGCAGGAGAAACGCTGATGGATATCGAACGTAGCAAACAACCTATCAAGCAGATCAGCATGGTGCCGTTGATTAATGTGGTCTTTTTGCTGCTTATCTTTTTTCTGGTGGCGGGCACGGTTGAAAAGTTTGATGTAGTGCCGATTGACCTGCCCGTGGCCGATAGTGGCCAAGTGCTGGATGAAGGGCATATTGTGATTTTGCTGGGGCGGCATAATGAAATCATCATCAATGATGAGCTAGTAGCAACGGAAGATGTGCGCCCCGTGCTCGAAGAACAGCTGTCACTTAACAAAAACCGCATCATCACCGTGAAGGCAGATTCTGAATTAGAAGCGCATAAGCTGATCCAGATGATGGATACGATTAAACTCTCCGGCGGCAAAAACCTGTCGCTGATTACGCAGACGCTGGGAGGGTAAGGATGCAGCTAACACCGCAACAGCGTACTTTCCGCGATTCGAAATTTGCCATTGGCCCCAACACGTATTTGCAAGGCAAGGACTTTGCCATGATGTGCTTGATCGCGGCCGGATTGCATGCGTTGGCATTGACGGTATGGAATTTTTTGCCAGAAACGGATGTAACGCAAGTGCCTGTGCGTGCACTGAATATCAAGCTGGGTGGCGGCGATGCTATGACACCGTTTGAGGTGCAGGACTTTAGCGAGTTGGAAAGTGCCAGTGACGCAGCAGAAAGCGACAACGCGCAAGCACCTGCTGAAGGCGCAGCCAATTTCCGCACACAGGAAAAGAAGAAAAAACAAACCGCCAAACCAGCTCCGGTAAAAAAGGTGACCAGCCCGCCCGTGGTGCGCAAAGCACCGTCGCAAAACCCGGACCGTTACAAGCCAGCGCCCAAGCAAGCCAAACCGCAACCCGTGCCAGCACCGGCGCCTGCGCCTGCACCCGCTCCTGCGCGGCCCGCTATCGCGTCTGATCCGACTCAGTTTGTGCGCCAGCCCGCAACATCGGCCGGAGTCGGCGCAGATGCGCAATGGACAGGCGCAGACGGTGCAGCAACTGAAGAAATGGTGCGCCGCTACGAGCAGTTGATTTCGCAATGGATTTCACAACATAAAATCTATCCTGAAGTCGCGCGTTCTCAGCGCATCGAAGGCGAAGTGGTGGTGCGTATCCGTATTGATCGCGCAGGCAATGTACGCTTTGTTTCGGTGGAGCGGCCTACCAATAGTGCGATTCTCAATCAAGCAGCGCTGGAAATGGTACGGCGCGCAAACCCAGTGCCACGTGCACCGGTCAATTACCCCGGTGGGAGCCTGATTGAGTTTCTGGTACCCGTTTCCTTTAAGCTAAAATAATGCTGGCAAGGCGGATACTTGCCAAGCAGCAGACAGACTGATAGAAGAGCGCGTTATGACAAAAATTACACCTAAAACATTGCTTGTTTCCGGCGGTGCCGGCTTTATTGGTTCGTGCTTTGTGGCGCAATGCGTGGAGCGTGGTCAGCATGTGATTGTGCTCGACAAATTGACCTATGCGGGCCATCCGGAGAATCTCAGCTGGCTGGATAGCAGCAATTATGCGGGCAGCTATAGTCTGGTAGAAGGCGATATATGCGACGGCGCATTGGTCAGCCGTTTGCTGAACGACCATAATGTTGACGCGGTTGTGAATTTTGCCGCGGAAAGCCATGTCGATAATTCGATTGCAAACCCGTCTGCCTTTATCGAGACCAATATCAACGGCATCTACACCATGCTGGAAGCGTCGCGTCAATATTGGAACGGGCTGCAGGGTGAGGCGAAGGCTAATTTCCGTATGTTGCAGATTTCGACCGATGAGGTGTATGGCACATTGGGGGACACGGGCAAGTTTTCCGAAACCACGGCCATGAAGCCAAACTCGCCTTATTCGGCGTCTAAAGCCGCAGGTGATCATTTGGCGCGCGCCTGGCACGAAACCTACGGGCTGCCGGTGGTAGTGACTAATTGCAGCAATAATTATGGCCCACGCCAGCACCCTGAAAAACTGATCCCACGAATGATTACCAACGCGCTGGAAGGCCAGCCATTGCCAATTTATGGCGACGGAAAAAACGTGCGCGACTGGATCCATGTGGAAGACCATGCCGCAGGCGTCTATTTGGCGCTCACCGAAGGTAACACCGGTGAGACATATTGTTTTGGCGGCAATGCGGAGCGCACCAATATTGAAGTGGTGCATGCCATTTGCGATGTGTTGGGTGAGTTAGCGCCACAGGAAGGGCGTAATTACCGTGATCTGATTACGTTTGTGACCGACCGCGCCGGGCATGATCGCCGCTATGCGATTGATGACAGCAAAGCGCAGGCAGAGTTGAACTTTACACGCACTTACGGCGCGTTTGAAGATGGGTTGCGCCAAACTATCCAATGGTATTTGAATAATAGTGCATGGTGCACTGCGATTAAGGACAAAAAGGCAGCATAGTTATGAAGGGTATTATTCTGGCAGGCGGTGCGGGCACGCGCCTTGCGCCTCTCACCACCACCATCAGCAAGCAGATTTTGCCAGTGTATGATAAGCCGATGGTCTACTATCCGCTGTCGACCATGATCCATGCGGGTATTCGTGACATTCTGGTTATTTCTACCCCGCGCGATCTGCCGATGATCGAGCAATTGCTGGGAGATGGCAGCAAGCTT